>JBFHKM010000102.1:0-11452 GCA_041595335.1 Sphaerochaetaceae bacterium | reverse complement strand
TGTTGCCTTCTGCTGATGTAATAGCAAGCTTTCTCTGTGGCATTTTGTTTGCCATTGTATCTTCAAAAGCCTCACGTGGATCACCACAACCAGAAAGACGCATTGCTTGATATACATATGCACGAGATGATAGAGGGTCTCTGATTGCTCCACCTATGCAGGTAGCGGCACCACCAAATGGTTCTATCTCTGTTGGATGATTGTGTGTTTCGTTTTTAAATAGAAGAAGATAATCTTCAACTCCAGTATCTTTATTGACCTTTATCTTGATTGAGCAAGCATTTATTTCCTCACTCTCCTCGATGGTTGCAAGATAGCCCTTGCTCTTGAGATCTTTTACAGCAACTGTAGCAAGATTCATCAAGGTGATTGGTTTTGTTATACCAAGAGTTTTTCTTACCTCAAGGTAATCATTGAAAGTCTCTTTGATGTCATCATCAAGAATTGTTATATCATTGAGATGAGTGTTGAATGTTGTATGACGGCAGTGATCACTCCAGTAGGTATCAACAACCTTGAGCTCAGTGATTGTTGGCTCTCTGTTTTCATCTCTGAAATAAGATTGAAACAGTGTGATGTCATCAATATCCATTGCAAGAGAGTGATCTTCTAGGACTTTCTTAAGCCCATCTCTATCTAAAGATGTGAATCCATTTAGAATCTCAACATCAGTTACTTTGTCTATATTCAAAGCCAGAGTATCGCGCAGTTCAAGAGATGCCTCAGATGCCTCAACACTGTTGATCAAATAATTCTTGATCTCACTCAGTGTCTCATCATCTATATCTCCATCTAGGCAATAAACTGTTGAACTCTTTACAGCAGGTTTTGCTCTCATTCCAAGAAGAGCTATGCAGGATGCTGCACTGTCTGATCTTTGATCAAACTGGCCATCCAAAAGCTCTACAGAAAACATGATATCTGATTTTGGTAATTCGAATGTAGCATCATCAACATTTGGTTCACAAAGAACTTGGTTGATGCTTTTGTTGAACAGCTCTTCGTCAATTCCTTCCACACTGTAGCCATAATAACGTTTTAACTTTTCAATGTTACATTGAAGGGAACTGTTCAATTCTTCTCTCAAAAGATCATCATTAGCTGAAGATTTTTTGCTTACAAATACTCTATATACCATACTAAAACTCCTAAATGGTTGCTTCTTGCATTTATTATTTTGTTCTGTAATATTCAAGTGCTCTATGACCAATATCTGATCTGACAACTTTATCTTTAAAATCTATCTGACTCATGTTTATGTAACAATCATCAATTGCATCTTTCAATTCATCAGCTATGCAGGTGATGCTCAAAACACGTCCACCATTTGTGACCAACTGACCTGTGCTGTTGTTTTTGACACCGGCTGTGTAAAGATATGCATCATCGCTGATATCTTTAACTTCAATTTCAAGATCTTTTGTACTTGTCAGTGGATAGCCCTTGCTTGCTGCAACTACATTTGCAGCACACTTTGACTCCCACTTAACTTCAATTTCATTCAACTTTTCATCTCTTGTTGCCATCATTATTTCAAGCAGGTCTGACTTCAAAAGAGGAAGAACAACCTGAGTTTCGGGATCTCCAAATCTGCAGTTGTACTCAATGACCTTCACACCCTGCTTTGTTAGAATCAAGCCAAAATAAAGACAGCCCTTGAAGGTTCTGCCTACCTTATTCATGGCAAGAATTGTTGGATAGAGAATCTTTCTTATGCATTCAACTTCCACCATTGGAGTGTAATATGGATTGGGTGCGATGGCACCCATTCCACCTGTATTTGGACCCACATCACCATCACCTATTCTTTTGTGGTCCATTGAGGAGACCATTGGAATGAGTGTCTTACCATCGGTGAATGTAAGAAGTGATATTTCAGGTCCTTCTAAAAATTCTTCAATTATTATTTTATCACTGCTGTGATTGAACTTGTGATCATCTAGATAAGAGATTACAGTCTTCTTTGCATCTAAAAAGTTATCAACAATTGCAACACCTTTTCCAAGAGCCAATCCATCGGCTTTTATTACCAAAGGATAGGATTGAGTTTTGATGTAATTTATTGCCTCTTGAGAGTTTGTGAACTCAGCAAAAGAAGCAGTTGGAATGTTGTGATCAATCATCAGGCGTTTGGAAAAACTCTTGCTGCCTTCAATTATTGCAGCTTTTTTGTTTGGTCCAAAGCATCTGATGTCATTCTCTTCAAGCAGGTCAACAAGACCTCCAACAAGTGGATCATCCGGTGCCACCACTGCAAAATCAATGTGATTATCCTGGCCAAATTTCAATATTGAGTCAAAATCCATGACAGATATATCCACACATTCTGCATAGGATGCCATTCCAGCATTTCCTGGCAGTACATATAATTTATCCACGTCTTTGCTTTCTTTAATCTTCTTTGCAATGGCAGCCTCACGGCCACCACCACCAACAATCATTATGTTCATATCAGTATATCCTAGTGATGAAATAATCTTAGATGAGAGAACGCCATTACCATGCCATGTTCATCACAGCATTCAATAACAGAGTCATCACGAATTGAGCCGCCAGGTTGAACTATTGCTCTTGCTCCTGATTTGTATGCTCGTTCAATGTTATCTGAGAAAGGGAAGAATGCATCTGATGAGATTACAACATCATCAAGTTCTGCTAGATATTCCATCTTCTCTTCTTTTGTGAGATCTTCAATTGGATGAGTGAAGTATCTCTTGCTCACCTCAGGATCAAGTAAATCAGTCTCTCTGTCTTCGCTCAGATACTGCTCAATGACATTGTCCTTTTCATTTCTTGAAAGTCCTTTTATGAATGGTAGATTCAGTACTTTAGGATGCTGTCTCAAGCTCCAGTGGTCAGCTTTCTCACCAGACAATCTTGTGCAATGTATTCTGCTCTGCTGTCCTGCTCCAACACCAATTGTCTGGCCTCTCTTTGCATAGCAAACAGAGTTGGACTGTGTGTATTTGAGAGCTATTGATGCAACAATTAAATCTCTTTTCTGATCTTCTGTGAATTCTTTATTCTTTGTGACAACTTCTTTTAGATAAGATTCATCAAAGATGACAGAGTTTCTTTCCATCTCAAATGTGATGCCGTAAACAGATCTTTTCTCTATTTCACCTGGTTCAAAGTTTATGTCCATCTGAAGAACATTGTATGTTCCATGTCTCTTCTTCTTTAAAATCTCAAGAGCTTCCTTTGAATAGGAAGGAGCAATTACACCATCAGATACCTCACGGTTGAGACATTTTGCTGTTATCTCATCGCATTCACGAGAGAGAGCTACAAAATCTCCAAATGATGACATTCTATCTGTACCTCTGGCTCTCACATATGCAGAAGCAAGAGGACTCAATTCCTGTTTGGTGAAGTACATCTGCTTCTCCTTCTCATCGAGAGGAAGAGCAATGGCTGCACCTGCAGGACTCAGATGTTTGAAACTTGCAGCAGCAGGTAGATTCAATGCTTTATCAAGTTCCTTAACAAGTGCAAAACTGTTGACTGCATCAAGTAGGTTTATGTAACCTGGATTTCCGTTGAGAACAACAAGTGGAAGATCTGATCCATCTTCCATGTATATTCTAGCTTGTTTTTGGTGTGGATTGCATCCATATTTTAAATCAATTGAATTCATCTTTATCTCTCTTCCTCCATCATCTCTTTGCTCTCTTCAGCTTCTTCAAGCTGTCTCATAACTTCCTCATCCATCTCATTAGAATTGATTATTATGTTCTCTTTCTTATCTACATTGACGCCCAGAACAGAAATTCTGTTGTCTTCGTTCTGATTCAAGAAAATACCGTAGGCAATGTCTTCAATATCAGTCATTCCTTTGAGAGATACCTCAACAGGATCTTTTGAGAATGATACAAGTGGATCGCTTGATTCTTCATAGGTCTGAATGATGAAAGCTGTGTCTCTTTCAATCTCACTGTAGTTGTAGAAGAATCTTCTTGCATGTCCATTCTTGTTTTTCAAAATTGACATCTTCAGAAGGGTTCTGCCTTCTTCATGATTTGGGAGAATCAAAGCACTTATACGTGGAGTCCAGTTTGGATCATCGTCTTCATACTCTCTTGTATCAAGAGAATCCTCGAATGTGAGATTGTTTTCAAATCCTTCGTAGATTGTGTCAGTCTGATTTCCGTTTGTCACAATCCATTTATCTTCATAAGACCTTACAGCATTGTAAATGATCAATGATGGATCCATTACCATTGAAGGGTCAAAAGCCTCAGTTTTGATGCTCTTTCCATCCTTCTTAAATACTCTGTTACGAGATGTCTCAGATCTTCCCATGATTGAATATGTGAAGATTAGATCTCCATCCACTGTTCGACCCACAACAATATTGCGGCCCGGATAGACAAGCTCTTTAAAATAAGATTCTACATTTTGCATGTGTTTTTTTGCTCCTTTGAAATTAAATCAATAGCCATTGGCAGTATCTGCCACTCAGCTTCTTCCATCACACGTTTTTGAAGCATTTCAGGTGTATCACCATCCATAACCTCAACAGCCTTCTGAAGAATTATCTTTCCACCATCAGGTATTTCATTTACATAATGAACTGTTGCACCTGTAAGTTTGACTCCTCTCTCAAGGGCTCTTTCGTGTACTGCAAGACCATAATAACCTTTTCCGCAGAAACTTGGTATCAAGGAAGGATGAACATTTATTATTCTATTCTCGAAGTTTTGAACAAACTCTTTGCTAAGAATTTTCAGAAAACCCGCCAACACAATCAAATCAATAGATTCCCCTGTGATTATATTGACGAGGTTTTCCTCAAATTCAGTGTTTTTTAAATATATAGCTCTGACGCCATGCTTTTTTGCTCTTTCAAGAGCAAAAGCATTCTTCTTGTTTGAAACAACAAGTTCAATTGACGCGTTTGGTAGCTTCCCCTCATCTTTGGCTTTCAATATTGCTTCAAGATTTGTTCCGCCACCAGATACCAAGATAGCCACTCTTAGCATAAAATTATTCCCTCATCACCTTTAACAATTTTTCCTATTACATAGGAGTCCTTGATTGTAGATAGAGTTAGATCTGCATCTTCTTTTGCAACAATGACAACCATTCCAACACCCATGTTAAACGTGTTGTACATATCCCTGTTCGGAATATTACCTGTCTTTTCAATTAGATTGAATATCTCGGGTGTCTTGATTGAATCTTTAACAACTTCAGCTGTAAGTCCATCCTTCAGTGCTCTTGGAAGATTTTCATAGAATCCACCGCCTGTGATATGGGAGATAGCTTTGATGTTAACTTTATCTTTAATTGAAAGAATATCTTTTACATAAATCTTTGTAGGCTCGAGAAGTACCTCACCAAGAGGTCTATCAAAACCTTCGAAGGTCTTGAATGCATCCTCTTCTAAATTGAACACACTTCTTACAAGCGAGAAACCATTTGAGTGAACACCACTGCTCTCAAGAGCAATGAGGACATCACCTTCTTCCATTTTCTCTTTATCAATGACCTTGCTCTTATCAACAGCGCCTGTTGCAAAACCTGCAATATCATACTCACCTTCACTGTAGAAACCAGGCATCTCAGCGGTCTCTCCACCAACAAGTGCACATCCTGATTGAAGACATCCTTCGACAACTCCATCTACAATAGATTTTATCTTTGAAGGCTCATTCTTACCAACTGCAATGTAATCAAGGAAAGTCAAAGGTTTTGCACCAACAGTGATGATATCATTCACACACATTGCAACACAATCAATTCCAATCGTATCATGCTTATCCATCAAGAAAGCAAGTTTCAGCTTGGTTCCAACACCATCAGTTCCTGAAACAAGAACAGGATTTGGGATATCGCTTAAATCCATTTCAAAAAGACCACCGAAACCACCAAGATCACTCAAAACATTCTTTGAATATGTTTTTGCAACACTGCTCTTTATCATCTGAACTGATTTATAACCAGCTTCAATATCTACACCGGCTTTTTTGTAACTGTCTGACTGACTTTTTGCCATAACGTCCTCTTATTCCAAGCGGAATTTATTTTTTGTTTTATTATTTTTAATTGGATAATTGCCACTGAAACATGCAGTGCAGAAACCTTCGATTCCTGTATCACTGAGTTTTGTAACATTTTCGGTACTCAAGAATCCCAATGAATCAACACCTAGAAGACTCTTCATCTCATCATCGGTATATTTATATGCCATCAGGTTCTCACTTGAATCTATATCTGTTCCAAAGTAACAGGGATATAGGAATTTAGGTGCGCTGGATCTAAGATGTATCTCTTTAGCTCCTGCATCTCTAAGCAGTTGAACAATTCTCTTACTTGTTGTCCCTCTTACAATTGAATCATCAATCAAGACAACACGTTTGCCCTCAACTGTAGATTTGATGGCATTGAGTTTTATCTTGACACCAGTATCTCTTTGACCCTGCTGAGGTTGTATGAAGGTTCTTCCTATGTACTTGTTCTTTATAAGTCCCACTCCATAAGGAATGCCACTCTGCCTTGAATAACCAATGGCAGCAGTGATTCCTGAATCAGGAACACCTATAACAACATCGGCTTGAACAGGATGCTCAAGAGCTAAAAAAGATCCGGCTCTGAGTCTTGCATTGAGCACAGGAATGCTGTCTATGATGCTATCTGGACGTGCAAAATATAGCAGCTCAAATACACAAAGAGATTTTGGCTCTTTCTTGCAATGAGTTCTGTCACTTACAAGCTTGCCATCAACACATGATACAACCTCTCCTGGTTCAACATCACGTAAAAAAGTTGCACCAACTGTATCAAGAGCACATGTCTCACTTGCAAATATGAATCTATCACCTAAAGTACCGATAACAAGAGGTCTGAAACCTCGAGGATCTCGAGCAACAAGCAATTTCTCATCAGTCATAACACAGATAGAATATGCGCCTTTGATCTCATCCATAGCTTTAACTACGGCCTTTTCAATGGTGCTTGTTTGCAATCTGTATTTTGTTATGATGTAGGCAATTACCTCACTATCACTGGTGGTATGAAATATAGAGCCTTTTGATTCAAGTTCATCTCTGAGTTCAAAATCATTGATAAGATTACCATTGTGAGCCAATGCCATCTTTCCTTTTTTATGATTTATAACAAGAGGTTGAACATTCATTCTGTTGTTATCACCCGTTGTACCATAACGGGCGTGAGCTACAGCCATGGAACCACCTGGAATCTTCTCAAGAACATCTTTGGTAAATACCTGACTCACAAGACCGAGATCTCTATAAAGTGATATGTTCTTGCTGTGATTCACAGCAATACCACATCCTTCCTGACCTCTGTGTTGAAGGGCAAAAAGCCCATAGTAACAGGCAGTTACAACATCGAGGGGAGTTTTCCCCTCGCTGACTGCAAAGATTCCACATTCTTCATGTAACTTAGCAGCCATTATTTGTTTCCCATAACTCGTTTTAGGATTTCCTGATAAGCATCTTCGACGCCACCAAGATCCCTTCTGAATCTGTCCTTATCTAATTTTTCACTTGTTCTTGAATCCCAGAAACGACATGTGTCTGGAGAGATCTCATCAGCAAGGATGATTGTACCATCTTTCATTCTTCCAAATTCAATTTTGAAGTCAACAAGAGTGATGTTGTCCATCTCTAAAATTCCTTTGAGAATCTCATTTATCTGGAAGCTGTACTTACTTATCAAATCAAGTTCCTCGCGAGTTGCGAAGCCCATTGCGATGATATGAGATGTATTTACCATTGGATCATTCAATGCATCATTTTTGTAACAGAATTCAAGTACAGGATGACTCATCACAATACCTTCCTCAAGGCCAAGACGTTTGGCAAGAGAACCTGCTGCAATATTTCTTACAATGACCTCTAAAGGAACGATTTCAACTCTTTTAACAAGAGTCTCTCTGTCGTTCAATTCTTCAACTACATGAGTTGGAATTCCCTTCTCTTCGATGATCTTCATGAAGTAATTTGAAACTCTGTTGTTTATTGAACCTTTACCAACGATAGTTCCTTTTTTCAAACCATTGAAAGCTGTAGCATCATCTTTATAAGATACGATGCATAGATTTTCATCCTCTGTTGCCCAAACTTTTTTAGCTTTACCTTCGTATAGCATTTCAGTTTTATTCATATGTCCTCCGATAAAAAAATACCCCGCAAGATTACAGGGCATCAGTTATAGTTGAATTAGCTTCTAAAATGGCTTTTCTGCCATCATCACGCATTTGTATAAGTTTCTGAGAGAGTGTGTTGTCATCAAGTGCCAAGATTTGAGCGCTCAATATGGCTGCATTTTTAGCGCCATCAATTGCAACGGTTGCAACTGGTATTCCAGAGGGCATTTGGACAGTGGATAAGAGTGCATCCATCCCCCCAAGTCTTGCCGATATAGGTATCCCTATTACTGGTATTGTCGTATTTGCTGCAACGATTCCTGCAAGATGTGCTGCCATTCCAGCTGCACATATTATAACGGAATACGTCTTGTGAGCATCTCGTGCAAATTCAATGGTTTCATCAGTCGTGCGATGTGCACTGAGTATATGAACACTGTAGGCTATCCCAAGGTCCTTCAAGACATTGATAGCGGGTTTCACCTTATCGAGATCACTGGAGGATCCCATGATAACTGCAACTTTGTTTTTCATAATCTTTCCTTATTTACTGATAGAGAAAAAGTACCTAAAAATTAAAATTTATGCAACAGAAAAACAACACTTTTGTAATAAATATTAATATATCTATTTAACTGCAAAGAAAATGCAACAAATATACAAAATTTTTTATATATTTTGCAACAAAACTGTCATATTCTAAAGAATTTGTTATAAGAATAAATCGTATATTTTTTAGATTTGAGATATACTTTATAGAATTTATCAGAGTTACTTCTGAATATAATGCAACTTTCCAAATTATTATCCTTCAAAAAAACAGATTTT
Organism: Sphaerochaetaceae bacterium; assembly: GCA_041595335.1. GTDB lineage: Bacteria > Spirochaetota > Spirochaetia > Sphaerochaetales > Sphaerochaetaceae > Pleomorphochaeta. Next base: position 2,511 of record JBFHKM010000102.1, on the reverse strand, counting down.
TCAAAATATATAAAAAAATAGACCGCTCTAAGTAATTAGGACAATCTATTTTAAATAACAAAATAAGTGCAATATTTATATATGGAATCAGATACCAAAAGGCAGCTGCTTCATAAATTTAAAATCATGAGTTCTCTTCTAGCAGCTCATCTTTGATGCTCTGCCATTTATCGCTACCAACAACGCATTTTCCATCCACCCTTATAGAAAGACGTTGCTTGCATCTTGCAACCTCTCCTTCCATCAATTCTTCAGGGATGGCCATGACTGTTTTCTTTATATATTCATCAAAGGAATCATTGCTGCTTCTGTAATAATAGAAAGCCCATTTTCCCTCTTTCTTCTCATATATGAGACCAGCATTCTTCAAGATCTTCAGATGCTTTGATATGTTGTACTGACTCTCTTCTAAAACATCTATTATCTCAGAGACGCTTATTTTAGAATTGATTGAGAGCAATAACCAAATTATCTTGAGCCTAGTTTGATCCGACAGTGCTTTAAAAACAACTGAGTACCTATCCCAAGGATTCACTTCAAAATCATTCATTCTATATCACCTCTCATCATCTATATGCAAAATTGTACATTTGTGCATTTATAAATTATAGGATTATGACAATGAGCTGTCAACATGCAACAACTTCATGTACTTCAAAAGCCCCACAGACACACATCTTTACAGCAGACACCTCTCATTAAATAGAACAGCTACCTAGAATGTTACTTTACAGATTTCAATCTTAGGTAGCTAAAAATGTATATAAAATAGATAAATGACATCAATCTAAATAAACTGTCACCAATTATATAAGCTTCTTTCTTAGATGAACATGAACAGAAGTCCACCTGTCATGGCCAATACAATGACAGTCAATGTGAATGCCAAGACACCCTTAGGTTTCAATATTGATGAAAGTATTGCAAGTTCTGGTAAGCTAGCTCCTGTTCCACCAATAAGAAGAGCTACAGCTGCTCCCATGCTCATGCCCTTCAAAAGCAATGTATTTAAAAGAGGAATTGCCATCTCGATTCTCAAGTAAAGAGGAACACCAATTACAGCAGCAATTGGAATTGCAAAGAAAGAGCCATTTCCAACATATCTTTCAACTACTGTGCTTGGAATGAATGCAAGTGCGATACCACTGATTGCAGCCCCCAATATTGCATAGGGAATGATCTGCTTGAAAAGAGCTAGTGCAAATTGAAAAGCAGCTCTGGCTTTTTGTTTGTGGTCTTTAGAACCTGATTGAGATGAAGAGCAACATGAGCTCTCTTTAGGTGCACAGCAGCTTGAGGTCTGTGTAGCACATGAATCAGCTTCAGATTTTTGGGTATCTGAACAGCACTGCTTGGGGTCAGCTGCTGCAGAGCAACATGATTTTGCTTTCTTCTTAGAAGATCCACAGCTCTTTGATTTTGAGGCTTTCTTTGCTGCGTTTATCTCAGCAAAGTTCTTTACCTGATGTCTTATTCTACTTCGACCGATTGTCTGACCTGCAACAATAGCACCACAGAATGTCCAAGCAAAATATATAAGTGCTACCTTCCAACCAAAAGTTCCTAGAATGATACCAACAACAACAAAGTTACACAGTGGTGCAGATATGATGAATGGAAGAACTGTAGAAAATGGTGCTGACATTTCAATCATACCCATAGCAACAGGTACCATTGAAGCACTGCAGAATGGTGTGAGAATTCCAAGAGCAGCTCCTGTTACAGAACCCATGAACTTGTTCTGATTCTTCAACTTCTTTTGAAATTTTTCCTGAGGAATGTATTCTCTTACAAATCCTGTAAGAACAGATATACCAGCAATGATGACCACAAGAGCCCAACCGACATGAACAAACTCTCCAAACGCAATTCTCAATTGTTCGTTTAACATATTTAAAATCTCCAATATTTATATATATGCTTATATGCACAAACATGCATATAACATGTAAAGCATAATATGTTTGTTATATGTCTTTGTCAATAACTTTTGTAAAATTAATATTTATAGAGTTTGAGATCTGATTGATATTGCAATTGAATGTAACAGATATGAGAGATGCTCTTTTTATATTTTTTATAAGAGAGACAAAAAAAGGAGAGCCAGAGATTTTTAGTCTCTGACTCAGATTAGAGAATAACCTATATATTATTCGCCTAATTTTCGACCGTGTTGGTTTCAAAAGGCATCAAATAATATGTATCGTCGTCTGGATTTTCAATGAATGCTGGAACAGAGAATATAATCATTTCTTGATCAAAAGGAATTTTAATCTTCCTCTCCAGTTCTATTTCATTCCACTGTGCATCGGTATATGTAACTTTAATTTTGTGACTCTGTCCTGTAACAACAGCTACATCTCTATCACGTTTCACAAGTTCAACTGAATCTTGCTTACCAACCTGTACCTCAACTATATCCAATGCTTTATATTCTTGACCTTGAACTGTTACAGTCTTATCGTCAAGCAAAATGGAGTGCTGTTTACCAATTCTAAACATTGCAAAAGC
>JBFHKM010000101.1:0-11477 GCA_041595335.1 Sphaerochaetaceae bacterium | reverse complement strand
TCTAAAATCAATAGCTGCAAGCAACAATCTTGTAGCCCATGATTGGAAGGATATTGCATCCGATATAATTGCATTGGCTCAATCTAAAAGCAGTGTATCGTCATTCATCATATTCCTTCTGTTCTTGATTGCAGTTGTTGGTGTTACAAACACAATGGTCATGGCCATCAATGAGAGAAAGAATGAGATTGCAATGTTCAGGTCTCTTGGATACAGACCAACATTCATCAAGACTCTGTTCTGTCTGGAAGGCACATTGATTGGAGTTCTTGGTGCATTTGTTGGAGCTGCAATAGGACTCATCCTCTCAACTTATTATCAGATCAATGGAATTGATTTCTCAGCTCTTGGTGAGAACCTAGATGTTGGATACAGAATCAACACAGTGATGTACTGCGACATAAATGGACAGAAAGTATTCACAATATGTCTACTTGCAGTTCTATTCTGTCTTCTTGCATCATATCTGGCTGTAAGAAAATCGACCGACGGTGAGATTGCAGAGCAATTGAGGAGTATATAATGTGGCACTTAGCTCTTAAAAATATAAGCAGGAATAAAAAACGTACATTCTTCTCTGCTCTTACCATATTCATTGCAACAGTTGCAGTAATTGCATTTCTGGCAATGGAGAATGGGATGTTTGAATCCATCACAGAGAATGCAATAAATCATACTGCAGGAAATATAAACATAAAGACAAAGCTGTATGACGAGCATGAGAGAGTCATGCCTCTTCAGTTCTACATTCCATCAGCATCAGCTCTTTCTGATAAGATAGAGAGGATAGATGGAGTTGAATCAACTTCAAGAAAGACATCAATTCCGGTTGCTATCTACCTTGGTGATGACAACAAAAACGCCATAGCAATGGGTGTTGATTTCAACAATGATAGATTCTTTGGTGATGAATCTCGAGAGTACTTCGAGGGAACAATGCCTGAGGAAGGATCAAAAGATGTGATGATCACAACTCACCTAGCTCAGTTTTTAAACTTGAAGATTGGTGACAGATTCACATTCCTTTCCAAAACAGCTACAGGTGGAAGCAATGCAATAAGCAGCACCATAACAGCAATCATATCATTCAAGGATTCTGATCTTAATACAAATGCTTTTTACATTTCCCCAACCACACTCTCAAGCATGTTGAGAATGAATGATGGTTCGATTGAGATGCTTGTATACACTGATGGCACAGTGAGTGTTGAGGACATAAACAGAGCAATTGATGATGACTCTCTTCTTGTTCAATCATGGAAAGATGTATCTGTCGTTGGAAAGATGCTAGATTTTGCAGATGTATTTTATGGATACATAAAAATTCTGTTCTTCATAATGGCATCAACTGTAATAATAAACACAACAATGATGAGTGTCATTGAAAGAAGAAAGGAAGCTGCAACAATGATTGCAATTGGCTACAGTCACAGATGGGTGCGCAATCTGTTCCTTCTAGAGAGTGCAATGATAAGTGTTCTTGCCGCAATATTGGGAACAATTGTTGGAGCAATTATCATAAACACTGCTGGTAAAGCCGGTATAAATATGGACGCACTTGGAGGCTCGGCGGTTGAGGGATATGGTTTCAACACACTTCTATATCTATCTCTTCCACTGTCACAGTATTTCAGCACAATACTTTATGCCGTTGTTATAGCAATCGTTGCTTGTATATTTCCAACAAGGAAAATTCTTAAATTGGAACCTGCAGTTGCACTGCATGATGAAATATAGGAGAAATCATGAAAATTATTAAAAAAACACTCTTATTGGCAGCTATTGCAATTTCAATTGCTGCTCCAGCATTCTCTCTGACAGCAGAAGAGATTGCTATTGAATATGAAAAGAATTCAACATTTGATACATCAATTACTGATGCAACACTCATCATTGAAGATAATCTTGGAACATCAACTCAAACTCTGAAAAGCTATGAGAATGGTGAGGGAGATACCCTTATTGAGATAACCGGTGGACCAGACAGAGGTCAGAAGGTATTGAGGAAAGACCAATCTATATATCTTTATTATCCTGATGCAGACCAGGTCATAAGATTGCAGGGCTCATCTTTAAAAGAATCATTCATGGGATCAGACTTTTCCTACGAAGATCTATCGAGTGATAGCTCAATATTAAAGAACTATGACGTTGAGATCACAGATGAAACAGATGATTCATACACTCTTTTCCTTACAGCCAAAACCAGAAGCATGACATATCAAAAACAGGAGCTTGTTGTTGATAAAACAAACTTCTATTTGATAAGTGCTGTGCTAAAAAGTGCAAGTGGTCGTGATTTGAGATCACTCGTTAATTCCGATTTCGTGGAAATTAAAGGTCATTATGTGGCAAAAAAATCCGTAATGAAGGACTTAATTAAGAAACAGGGCTCAACAACGATGAAAGTGGATGACATACAGATCAACACAGATATCAATCCAAGACTGTTCAGCAAAGACAATTTGTCATGGTAGGTGTGATATGAAAAAGATAATTATTATTGCATCCATGCTTGCTATATCAATGCAATTATACTCAGATCCCTATATAAGCGGAGAGTTCTATTTGAGTGATACAGCAACTCTTTCTGATGCATCAGAATTGAGTCTCACAAACAGCGCTCAGGCCTATGTGAAGCTGGATATGAATGTCAATTCCAATGGCGTGAAGTTCTACTTTGAAGAGATCTTTGATAACTATACAGATGAAAGTGACGATATCTCGACCACGTTGAACAAAGCTTATTTGAAATACAGACTTCCTTATAAAGAGAACTACATGAATATGCAGCTTGGTAAGTCTTACTACTCCATGGGAGGAGGATCTCTTTACAATGCAGGTAATTCTCTTCTGAAGGATTCAACAGGAGTATATGTTCTTCCAACAAATTGGAATGCAGTATTGGATATTCCGGTTTATGAGACATCTGACTACAGAACCATGCATCTGGGTTTCATCGCAGTCCTTCCTATTGAAGATGATAGCTCATCCATTGGAAGCTTTGTGAACTATGAGATTGGTAATGAGTACTTTGATACAGTCGAGATGAATTTCATGACTGATTTGAGCAGCACTCCCATATCATTTGGCTACAATGGAACTCTTTATTTTGATTATGGTCTTTATTTCAAAGCAGATCTTCAGGACATTGAAAGATTCGATACCTCACTCTTTTTAATAAAGGTTTATGACAAGACAACACTCAATGTGGAGTCTCTTTATCAGAACAAGAGCACAAATGATAGTTATGCCGACAGAAGACTTCTGTATGTGACTCCAACTCTATCCTATTCTCTTGATGATAAGACATCACTAACTGCTAGCAATGTGACTCTGCTGACTTTAGATGATATCTCAGATTCTACAGACACTCTGTCTTTGAGTCTTTCCTATTCAATTGTTCAGGGTTTTGATCTGAGCACTTCAATATCGACATCTTTTACAGAGAAGAACCTGATTAGCATATCCTTCAGCTCTCAGTATGATTTTTAAAAACATCAAACTTACTTGTAAATAATTATTCCAATCTCTATAATTGAGAGACAAATTTAATTCAAATTTGCCTCTCATTTTATTTAGGAAAAATTATGCCAAAAACTACAAAAAACACAGCTCCTCTTTCATCTCAGGTTGAAGAGAAGTTATTGCAATATATAAAAGATAACAAACTGGAAGTTGGAGCAAAGCTCCCAAACGAAGCAACACTGTCCAAGACCTTCTCTGTTGGACGAAGCTCTTTAAGAGAAGCAACAAGCCGTCTTGTATCAAGAGGAGTTCTTGAGGTCAGACAGGGTTCTGGTACATTCATTTTAGATCCAATTCCAAGTGATAAAGATCCTCTAGGTCTGAGATTTGAGAAAGATCACAAGAAGATTTCAAAGGATCTTCTCTCGCTTCTTCTTGACATAGAGCCACATCTTGCTTCTGAAGCAGCCAAATCTGCAACTGATGATGAGATCAAAAAGATCGAGAGAGCTGCAAAAAACAGTGAGATGACAGTTGAATTTCACTCTTTGATTGCCAAGGCTTCAAAGAACTGTCTCAGTGAGAATCTTATAGCCCTTCTTTATTCAACAACAGATATTTTTGAGAACAACATGATCTCTAAAGGAGCTGATGAATATGCCATTTACAAGAGCAAGATTGTAGAGGCATTGAAGAGACATGATGAATTTGCAGCAAATCTTTCAATGATTGAGTTGATTCATGCCATGTATTCAGCTTCCATTTAAAGAAATACTTATCATTGATATAGTATTTTAACCTATAAAGCACTTTTTGCTAGACTTGTAAGAAAAACCGTTACATAATCAAATCTATGGAAACTATACATGAGAGACCTGAATGGATTTCTAATTATAAAAAACCTATTGGAACTGAGATAAAATATATCAATGGTCACTGGTACCTTTATGAGAGAAAATCTGTATGGGATGCAGAGAAAGGAAAACCTAGGAAGAAATCAGGTAAATTAATTGGAACAATTACAGAATCTGGTTTGATATTGAAACAAGAGAAAAGCAAACATGAAGAGTTGGTCTGCTATGAATTCGGTGCCTCTTTTTTCATGTACAAAATTACTGAAGAGTTGAAAACAAAACTTGAATCTCATTATGATAAGAATGGGATTCTTCTTTATTCAATCTCATTCTTGATGTTGAAAGAGAGCATAAAGATTCTTAATGTTTCAGATTACTACAAGGAATCATATCTAAAAATTCTTGAGGGTCGTCTGTCGATGACACCACAATCTATATGTGAAGCTCTTCAAGAAGTTTCTGGTGATGAATATTTTAAGAATGAACTTTCAGATCTTTCCTATGATGTATTCAAATATGACTTCAATCAAAATGAAGATTTTGAATCAAACAAGAATTTCTTAGAAGTTGATGATGAGATGATTCTTCCTCTTTATTATCTTATGGATATCATGGAAAAGATGATCTCCTCCTTCTTGAGAGGAAAGCAGATAGATAGAACTCCATCAGAAGCAATAAATCTACTGAAGACCTTCCATGTCATCAGAGACAACAGAAAATATATAAAAGCAAAACCGCTGAAAAGCGTTGATAAATTGATTGAAAAGCTTGATATGGAATTGACCATCTAGCTTTTTAACTCCTTTAAAAAAGCGATACATCCTCTTTATGGAGGATGTATCTATTTATGATCAAAATAATAAATATTATCTGTGAGCTTTTTCGCCTTCTACAATTGCAATACCTGCACTTGCTCCAATACGAGTTGCACCATTTTCAATCATGCCCATAGCTTCTTCATATGTATGAATACCACCTGATGCCTTAACACCAAGTTCAGGACCTACAGTCTTTCTCATCAATGCGATATCTGCTTCAGTAGCTCCGCCTTTAGAGAATCCTGTTGAAGTTTTAACGAAATCTGCACCAGCTTTAACAGCCAAGCTACAAGCTTTTACTTTTTCATTTTCAGTCAACAAACAAGTTTCAATGATAACTTTCAATAACTTACCACTGCATGCTTCTCTGACAGCTTTGATATCATTCAAAACTTTATCATCTTTACCGTCTTTCAACCAACCAACATTTATGACCATATCTATTTCATCTGCACCATCTTCTACTGCTACTTGGGTCTCTAAAGCTTTTGCTTTTGTACTCATTGCACCTAGAGGAAAACCAACTACAGTACATACGCTTACATCAGATTCTTTTAACATCTGTGCACATTCTTCAACATGACAGCTGTTAACACATACTGATGCAAAGTGATATTCTTTTGCTTCACTACAGATTTTTTCGACTTTATCACTTGTTGCATCTGCAGCAAGAATTGTATGATCAATATAAGATGCTATTTTCATTAATTTCTCCCGTTAAGTTTAAACTTAACTCTCCTATTTGCTATTGAACTTTAGTTATATGGTAACTTTTAAATTCGTATATATATTATCTTATATATCAACACATGGCAATGATAATAAATTTAAGTTTGATAATTAGACTCTTTTTTTTGTTGACCTAAAGGCAATAGCAATATACTCTGATTTACATGTTACAATTACTCGCAGACAATTATTTATGGTTCTTGATTTTTATTTTAATCTTGAACATGACACAAAGAAAGTACAAACATACACACGATAAAAGAATTGCTACCATCTGGCTTGCTACATTGCTCATGGTTTTCAATATTTGTATTGTTGTGATATTGACCAAAGAACTCAATCATTATCTTGCATGGCTAGCTTTCGCAGCTTGTGTTGGTTTTGGATATATATTCAGAGATAAAGTTTGGCCATTCAGAATGCACTGCATCAAATGCGGGAAAAAATTGGATTTCGATCACGTCTGTGGTTGTGATGACAATCTATGCAACGACTGTATGGATGAAAAGTATCCTGAAGAAGCTGCAAAACGTAAGGAAAAAGAAGCTATTGCTGAGGCCAAGAAAGTACCTCTTGAAGAACCTTTTGTTTGTCCTGATACAGTTGATGAAATTGATTGGGATGCATGGGAAGCTCAGGAGCACTGTGTTCTTACATACATAGTCAAAGATGGTAAGGCTCTGTTGATCAACAAAAAACAGGGAATGGGAACAGGACTTGTGAATGGACCTGGTGGACACATTGAACTTGAGGAGACTGCTATTGAAGCTGCCTACAGAGAGTTCACAGAAGAAACTGGTTTGGTAACAAAAGATCTTGATTACCGAGGTGTTTTGAAATTCCAGTTCAAAGATGGTGTATCAATGATAGGCTATGTTTATTTTGGAACTGAGGCTGAAGGAACATTGAAATCCAGTGATGAAACAACTCCATTCTGGTGTGATTTAAAAGACATGCCTTACGATAAGATGTGGGAAGATGATATATTGTGGCTTCCAAGAGCTCTTGAAGGTGATACCTTCAATGGTCGCTTCATCTTTGATGGAGAGAAACTTCTTTCACAGAAATTAATCTTCAACGAAGAAGCAGAAGACGCTGCAGAATAAATACAAACAGTTATAAAAATAGGTTGGGATTTAAAAGTCCTGACCTTTTTTATTGCCCAAACATTTGTTAACATGTAATATATATAAGAGGCATTTGATGAAAGTATTATTGAAAGAAGCAACACATAGAATTGAAGTGAAGAAATCCAAATTTATATCAATTGCAGTACCAATAAGAGAGCTATCAGAGATAAAACCTCTTGTGAATCAAGCAAGAAAAGATAATCCGGGAGCAAATCATGTTGTCCATGCGGCAGTGGTTGGACCCACTGGAGATCTTTTTTCATTGAGTGATGATGGAGAGCCAAAAAACACTTCGGCTCGTCCAGCACTTGAGGTTCTAAAGGGCTCTGGAATAACAAACATTCTAATCCTCATAATTCGTTATTTTGGTGGAACAAAGCTTGGTACTGGTGGTCTTGTTAAGGCATATGGAGACAGTGCCAAAGAGGTTCTAAAGCTCGTTGAGACTGAAGAATTGGTCAAGAAGAGTTCATTTGTTCTTATAACATCCTATGATAGGTATGAGACAGACAGTCTTGTACTTAAAAAATTTGGCTGCACAATAGATGATGAAGAGTTTGCAACAGATGTGACAATCACAGGAAAGCTGGCTTCAGATAGAGTTCAGGAATTGGAAGAAGAAATAATAAACAAATCAAATGCAAGAGATCAGATATTGTTTGAGGACATACCTCTTTAGCATTATTTTCTTGATAGTTTGGAGAAAGATAGCTCCAATAGAGCTTCATCAGCTTCTTCTTCATCCTTTAGTATGCTTGATGCATCATCATCAAAAGTTCCATCATCAATGCTGGTTGTCATCTTTATGACAACAGATATGACCTGTTCAACAGCCTTGACCTCGATGTTGTTGACAGTATCCATACTGCTATGAAGGAAGGTTGAAGATATGTTTTTAAAGTCCAATGCCATCAGTGATATTGCTCTTATTCCAGCTCTATGACCTTCTGCAGCATCAGTTCCCCCTGAAAGGAATGGCATATGGTGCATATGTGCCCTGTATCCCATTGCAACAGCAAGATTGACACCTTTCTCAGCTAACTCTGTAGAGAGTGGCTGAGTGCCATTTATATCACTATCAATGAATACCAATTCATCAGCTTTATAGAGACAATCAAGATTGATTTGAGTTGCATCTTTCAAAAGAGCCTCATGTTTATCGAACCAAGCTCTAGAGCCTCTGAGACCAACTTCCTCACCGTCAAAACTGCAGAAAATCAATCGTGTGTTTTTAAGAGGTTTTGAATTTACTGAGCGCCAATTAAAATATCTAGCTATCTGGATTATTGTTGTGCAGCTGATGAGATTATCACCGGCACCAGGAGAGGCTTCCTCACTGAAAAAATGCTGCAATGAGAAGACAAAAGAAGATAGTGCCATCAATATTGCTATGAATACTATTGAGGTAACTGGAGGTAGTCCCACTGCTAGAAATCGTCCTGTAAATATCTCGGTGAACAATTGAACAACTATCAAAAGAGCACTGGAGCCAAATAGTATCAAAGGAAGGGTCACTTTCTTGAAATAGTTTTTATTGTCATTCCTTTCAACTTTTGGAAGGGGAGCACTGTCATGATGGGATGTAAAAAGTACTGTATGAAGAACCTCATCTTTTGGTTCAATCACTCCATGTACATTGCAGCCTCTCACACTTTTAAATTTTTTCTCATTCACAGGTTTGTATTTGATGAATTCTAGAAATACATAATAGGAATAGGCAGAATATAAAAGAAGTGCTGTAACAGGCAATCCAAACAGAAGCAGGATGAGTCCAGAGATATAAACAAATGGAAGTATCTTCAACCAGAATGTATAAGCAGAACTTTTGATTGAAATATTCTGCTTGTCTGTGAAATCACAGTACTTACCAAGTTCTTTGGCAATTTCATCTGCAGCATCTAGAGTTGCTTGACTCCCTACTTTTCTGGGACCAAATTCTTCAATCATTGAGGTACATTTTGAAATAGCTTCTTCAGCCAAACGACCAGCTTTTAGGGTTTCCACGAGCTTGCGTCTTTTGGTAGATATTTTTTGATTGTTAAGCAGATCAGTTTTAACATCTTTCTTTTTAAATAAGGATTTAATACTTATCAAGTGGGCTCTCCTAATGACTACATCATATCATATGAAATATACAATTATAAAGATAAATAAAACAAATAAAAAATATTATATTTGTTCATATTTCCCTTTAAAATATGATTTTTTCATTGATACTCTATCAATATAATAACAATATTAGGAAGAATTAGCAAAAGTTGATAAAAAAGATATCTTTTTTTTAAGTTCACCTTGACACAAACCACGGCAACTATTATATTAACGCTTGATTGACACATTTGTTGATTGCTATATTTGGAGAGATGGCCGAGAGGTCGAAGGCAGTAGTCTTGAAAACTACCGTGGGGCAACTCACCAAGGGTTCGAATCCCTTTCTCTCCGCTACTAAAAATATTATATATCTTAGTCAATTGGAGAGGTGCGAGAGTGGTCGAATCGGGCTCCCTGCTAAGGAGTTGACCTGGTAACGGGTCCGGGGGTTCGAATCCCCCCTTCTCCGATCATTAAAAGTTCTTGAAACATCAAGGACTTTTTTTATGTCCAAATAATAATTCAGATTTCAAAAAAGCATCATATACTCATTAATTAGTGATATAATATTAATCTCCATATCCATATAAGATAGGAACTCAATCACTCAATGCAAAAAAATTCCCCGAAGATTGTTAAATCGACAGGGAATTTATTATTTTTATTTTAAAACTTAATCTATATCTCTTACAAGCATAACTCTGTTGTAGATGCAGATGTAATCTGCTGCATTCTCACTGTTGGTCAGATCAAATTCATCAACATCTCCATCTCCATCATTGTCTGAGAGAGGATTGTTATCACCATAGCCAGCTAATGTTGAATTTTCATCAGTCCATTCTGCTCCAGGATATGGTACTCCTGAAATTTGTTCATAGAACTTCTGTGATGCTTCAGGAGCCTCTCCATATTTATAATCAGCTCTTATGCAACCTGGTGCATGAACGTCATCAAATACAGTAGAGTTTTCTGACTCTTTTGAAACTGAGTTGGCTTTCTGAAGTCCCCATCCATGTCCAAATGTTACATAATCTGCCATCTCAGGAAAATCTCCTGATGTTGTTGATGTCCATACATAACAATCATCAATATGGAATGTGAATACATCGGTATCGATGAAAGGAATTGTTGTTTTATCATACTCAACGATTGTCTGAAGTTCTTTAGGTGTTGGTAATCTCCAATCGGTATGACCACCCAACTCACTGTCTTCAGCATATTTTAAAGCTGTTGCCCAATCCATTCCATCTGCAGCATCTGTTTGAGACCACATAAGACCTGTAGCTTCATCACTTACAGTTCCATCTCCATTTGATACATATTCATTTGCACCAATGACTCCTTCCTCACCTCTTACAGCTCTGACTCCAGCAGGAATACTGAAGCCTACAGAATCATCAACGGTTGAATGTCCGTCTGCATAACATTTTAGATGACCATCAGCCCAGTTGAATCCATAACTTCTTTCCATCAAACTGTTATCACTGTCACCCAAGTCCTCCATGTAGCATGAAAGACTGCTTGTCCAATAGGAACCTGTATAAGGTCTCATCTGATCATAGAAGAAATCGAAATATTCTGTATCTATATATGGAATTGCATTATCAATATCGAATGGATCTAATTTTCCATCTAAGTTAGCCAATGTGAAAGATTCCTGTATTGTTGGAAGTCTCCAATCATCATAACCACCAAGTTCTAGATTCTCTACATACTCAACAGCTTCATCATAGAACATTTTATCTGAAGGTGGAGTCTGCTGCCACATAAGGCCTGTGTTGTTATCTGTTACTGTACCATCTCCATTGTCAGTATAAGATGGAAGTGTGGTCATGAACTGTGCATCTTGACCATAATACATCTCTCCTTCTGCAGGAGCTTCAATTATGTTTCCATCACCATCATAACATTTGCTCTGCAATGAATCTGTCACCACAAAACTTACTTCAGGTAAAGATTCTGTTGATCTTTCTTGTTTTACATTATCTGTTGAACTGCAGCTAATCAGTGCTGCTGCTGATAAAGCCAATACTGCAGTAGAAATAACCATTCTTTTAATTTTCATTGTTTTCCTCTCTATAAAAATATTCTATACATTTCAATTTAGTATGACATTGAATTGTGAAATCATTGTGATAATTGCCATACCTCAATATAGTATACTCTCTTTTTAGAAAACAAGAATATTTTTTAAAAAAAACTCCCTACCTAATTAAAGACAGGAAGTAGTTTATATGTTTAAAAGAATCAATCAACATCTCTTACAAGCATAACTCTGTTGTAAATGCAGATGTAATCTGCTGCGTTCTCACTGTTTGTCAGATCGAATTCATCGATATCACCATCATCATCAATGTCGGTGTAATCATCTGAAGAAGTATGTCCTG
>JBFHKM010000100.1:0-11610 GCA_041595335.1 Sphaerochaetaceae bacterium | reverse complement strand
TAAATCGGTAACAGTCAGACCACAAAATTCCCACACTATTTTATTGGCATCCTGCCTGATCTCTTCTAAAATACAATCTTCTGTTTTGGTTCTTACAGTGAGTTTGTAGTTGGCCTTGATGCTCTCTGAATTGATGAGATTTATTTTCATTTTTTATCCTTTAAGTCCAGCCATTGCAATGCCTTCTACAATCTTCTTTCTGAAGAATAGATAGAATATAAACTGTGGAATTGATGCAATCACAGCTCCAGAGAGCAGCAGAGCATACTCTGTACCGTGAGTTCCTTGGAAGTTTGCAATACCCACTGTAATTGTGTATTTATCGGTATCATTCAAAGCTATTAGAGGCCACAAGAAATCATTCCATGAATTTATGAAAGATAGAATTGTGACTGTTGTCAATGCAGCAGTGCTCAGTGGCAATATAACTGAGACAAAAGTTTTGTATCGTGTTGCTCCGTCTAAGAAAGCCGATTCTTCCAATGCATTTGGAATTCCCTCAAAGAATTGTTTCAAGATGAACACACCAATTGGTAGAGCCACTCTAGGAAGGATTACACTCAAAGAGGTGTTTATTAAATGATAGCTGTTGAATTGTAGATAAAGAGGGATGATCAGAACTTGAAAAGGAACCATCATACCAGCCATTACAAGCCAGAACAGTACATTCTTGCCTTTGAATTTAATCTTTGCAAAAGCATATGCTATTGGAGCATCTATAACCAGAGTTAGAATCATGGTTGATGTTGATATTATGATACTGTTTATCAACCACTGCAGAATGTAAGTTGAGGTGAATGCTTTTGTGTAATTTGCTAGAGTTGGATGTGCTGGTAGGAAGTGAAAAGATTTAGATATCAAATCATTTTCTACATGAAGTGAGGTCAGAACCATCCAGGCCAAAGGAAAGACCCATATGATGAGAATGATCAGTTCTATTATTCTTAAGACGTAATATTTAAAGTCCTTTCGTTCAATCATCTTCTTTTCCTCCAATTTTGTTCAATATCAAAGAGCAGATCATTATCAATGCGAATAGAATGTAACTCATTGCAGCGGAGTATCCCATTTTGAAATAACTGAATCCATTTTCATATATGTATTGAATCAGAACTCTGGTGCTTCCATAAGGTCCACCACCGGTCATAACAAATACCTGTCCAAATACATTGAACGATGCTATTACCTGCAAGATCAGACAGAGAGACAGAGTCTTCTTTATCAGAGGAATTGTGATTTTAAAAACTGTCTGCCAATATGATGCTCCATCAATACTTGAGGAGTTATATATCTCAGAAGGTATCTGCCTGATTGCAGCACTCATCAAGATCATGTTGAAACCTGCTGTCCACCATAGAGTTGCAAATGAAACAGACCATATGGCCCATTTGGAATCTATCAACCATCCAACTGGATTCAATCCAACTGTACTGAGTAAGTGGTTGAATAGACCATAGTTTTTCTGCATCAACCATGCCCAGAGGGTTGAAACTACTGTCATTGAAAAAACGTAAGGAATGAAGAATATACTCTCACCAACAACTTTAAACGGAGATTTTGAGTTAACAAAAAGAGCCATCAAAAAACCTAAAATAAGAAGAGATGGTGTGGTGATCAAAACAAATTGTGTTGTGTGCCAAAGAGATGAATAGAATTTGGAATCTGAGAATAGGGTTCTGTAGTTAGCCAATCCAATAAACTTTTTGGTGGATAGAATATTATATTTAAAGAAACTTATGATGAAACCATTTATCAAAGGATAGACCATAAATAAAATATATATCAATAAAAAAGGAATACAAAAAATGTATCCATCTCTAGAATCTTTGTTTCCAGGTATCATAGATTATTCCTTTGTTGGAGTGGAATAACTTCCACCCCAACATAATATTATTCGATTTGATTAATAAGTCATTATGATCTTATTAACTGTTTTCTCCATATCATCCAGAGCCATCTGTGGATTTGAGTTGTGTGCTACAGCATATTCAAGTTTGTCTGATAATGTTGTGTAGATCTCTGACCAAGCATCTGTTGCAGGAGGTGCTACTGTAGAAGCAGCAGCTGATGCATAACCTGCTCTATAAGGTAATGCTTTGAATGCAGCACTTTCTTGAACAGATTTACGGGTAGGAATGTGACCAGCTAATGACCACATCTCACCGTGAGCTGTGAGCCAATCAATACATGTTAAGATATCTTTTACATGTTCAGGATCTTTTGCTTCTGTTGCAGGTATTGCTAGAGTATGAGAGCCACCCCATGCTGCAGGTTTTCCAATCAAACCAGGCAAAGCAACTGCTACGAAATCTAAGTTTTCTGCTTTTTCAAAGGTACCTGTAGCCCAAACACCATTGAAATGGAAAGCTGCCTGTCCTAATTTGAAAGCATTTACTGATGAATCGTAATCCAAGCCTTGAGGTGTTACATCATATTTGTTAACCATATCTTGCAATGCAACAAGAGCTTTTACTCCATATTCATTGTTGAAAGCAGCTGACATATTGTCATCGCTCAACATCTGACCATCCTGTTCATACATCATTGAGAAGAACAGTCTTGTCAATGTATAAGCTTTGTAAACAGCTGTTGTATTGTCGCATGCAATACCCATAGCACCTGTTTTGTCTTGTACAGCTTTTGCATCAGCAATGAGCTCTTCATAATTGGTTGGTAGATCATTGATTCCTGCTTGTTTCAACAAAGCTGTATTTGCATACATGATGATTGGATGAACATCTAAAGGAATGGCATAGTACTGTCCATCAAATTTACAAGCTTCTAAAGGAGCCGAAACAAAATCATCTACAGGAAAATTGTTCTCTTTTAGATAAGGATCCAGTGCCAATAATTGGTCTGGTACATAGTTTCTGATGTTTGCTTCATGTACGACAACTAAATCAGGTGCTGTACCTGCAGCCAATGCTGCTGTAAGTTTTGTATAGTAGCTATCAAATTTTACAGTATCGGTTTTCATTTGAATATCGGTGTGTGTTGCATTGAATTCATCAATCATTGAATCAAAAAATTCTCCATCACCACCTGTAAATAAAGACCAGAAAGTAACTACTGTTGGGCCTTTTTGAGTTGACGTCTCTGCTGCTCCCTGTGCAAAAATCAAACCAGTACTAGCAGTTAATAATAACAATAATGCTAACATTTTTTTCAGTTTCATGATGACCTCCTAATTGTTAATCACGAAATGGGTGAATCTTATTGCTTTGTTGATTCTCTGAAGATCAACCTTGTTTTAAGATGTTTGTTTGTATATCCCATATTGGGATTCTCTATATGTTCCATCAAAATATGAGTGGATTCACAACCTAAAGCATATTTGGGTACATCGACAGTACTCAAACTTGGATATATGAATTGTGATATCTGCAAGTTATCAAAACCAAAAATCTCAATATCTTCAGGTACTTTTAAATTGTTTTCCCTTAAGGATTTCAATGCTCCAACACAGACTAAATCGTTGTAACAGCAGATTGCTGTAAAGGAAGTTCCTCTTATTATTGCTCTGTTTGTTGCGGCATATCCATCTTCGATATGGCCATTGGTTCTTATAACTAAATTTTCATCAAATTCGATGTTGTTGTTGATCAAAGTATCTCTATATCCTTCAAACCTCTCTATTGAACTGCTTATATTTTTAGGTCCAGACAGATACAGTATTCTGGTGTGGCCCTTTTTAATTAAAAACTTAACAACGTGACTCTCTGATTTGTAATCTTCATGAAGTATGGAATGTCCTTCTAGTCCTCTCACTCTTCTTCCTAAAAACAGAAATGGAATGTCAATTCTTTCATAGAGTCTTTTTATTCTCTCATCATCAAAAACAGGAACAATAAGGAGTCCATCAACATGTCGAGAGCAAAACAGTTTCAAGTTTTCATACTCTTCGTTGGGTTTCTCTGAAGTGTTTACCAATAATATTGAGTAGTTGTATAGCTTTGCTGTTTTTTCTATTCCTCTGATCACCTCGGCAAAGAAAGGATTTGAGGAGTCTGAAGTGATGACTCCTATTATTTTAGAATGTTTCAAGCGAAGACTGGCAGCTACAGAATTCGATATATATCCCATCTCATCAGCACATGTTTGGATGATATCAGTTGTTTGTTTGCTTAACTTTTTATCACCTCTAAGAGCCCTTGAGACAGTGTTTATTGAAAATCCTGTTGCTTCGGCTATGTCTTTCATCAGTATCGTCTTCATAGATTAATTATAGGTCTGATTAATTCAGAAAGCAAGTAAAATGGAAAATAATTTTTTGTGTTGTAAGAAATTAACTAGATTAACGTTAATCTAATAAGTTGAAAAAACATAATATTTTTATGATTTTATGTGGTGCTATATGACTTATTTCTTTCATTGCCTTGATATAGTGGAGCCAATATATTTCCTTTTTTTGATTCTTATTTTGAGCAAAAGAAATTGAGGTTGAAAGTCCACTATAGTAATTATTTTACTATTTTTGTTGCGTTTTGTAGCTAATATGAATACAATTAAAGTATTTCTACATATTTTTAGATGATTGTCATAAGATGATGAATGAAAATATGAGATATGGGGGATGGTATGAAAATTAAAGCAGTTCTATTTGATATTGATGGAGTTCTCATTGATAGTGAACCTGTGATTGCAAGAGAGTCTGTTGGAGTTTTTAAGAAGTTTGGAATAGATGTTGATACTTCAATGTATGGTCCATACCTTGGAGCTGGTGATAAGACCTTCATTGATGGAATAGCAGATTATTACAATCATCCTTTAGATTTTGAAGATACCAAAAGAGCTCTTTATGAAGCTTATGAGAGAGCTATTGAAAAAGAAGGGCCAATTGATGGTGTCACTGATTTCTTCGATTCATTGAAAAAAGCTGGTATAAAGATTGCATTGGCCTCAAGTGCTCCAATGTTCAAGATAAGAATGAATCTGAAGGCAATCAAAAAAGATGAGAGTTATTTTGATGCTATAATCAGTGGTGATGATATCATTAAAAACAAACCAGATCCTGAAATTTATTTGAAAGCTAGCCAAGCTGTAGATGAGAAAATTGAGGAATGTCTTGTTGTTGAGGATAGCTTAAATGGTGTGGCCTCTGGTTTCAAAGCAGGTGCGAATGTGTTGGCAATCACAACGTCATTTGAAAAAGATGAGCTTTTGAAGCTTGGAGCCTTTGCTGCTATTGATGCTTACAAAACGATAAATCATTTTAAAGAAGCTATAGAATTCTGGGAGGAATTAGAAAATATGAAAAATAAAAAAGTTCGATATGGTGCTGTTGATTGCATTGAAGCTGAAGCATATAAAGATGGACGTGAAAAATTGGTTGAGAAGGCAATTGAAGTTGCAAAAGAAACCAGATTGAAATCTTATTCTCCTTATTCAAAATTCAAAGTAGGTGCTGCAATTGTTAGTGCTTCATCCAATGAAGTATATGGTGGCTGCAATGTAGAAAATGGCAGTTATGGCGCGACTATTTGTGCAGAACGTAATGGAATTCTCAAGATGATTGGCTCTGAAGGAGCAACAGGTATCCAGATGGTTGCTGTTGTAACAGACGACAACCCACCAGCACCTCCTTGTGCTCAGTGTTTGCAGGTGTTGGCTGAATTCTGTAAAGAAGATACAGAAATTCATGTATTGAACACTCACTACATAGAAGGAAAAGAGGATGGAGCTTATAACATCTACAAGTTCAGTGAACTCTTACCTCATCCATTTGTACTAAAAAAAGACTTATAATCTAGATTATAAAGTTAACAATAAATCTTTCCTTTTATGATAGGGGGAAGATTTTTTTTGAGCTTCATATTGGATAAAACTGAAGTTTGTAACAAATGTGTTAAAAATTCCATATATGTATCAAAATAACTTTACAAGAGGTAAGCAAAATGCTATTACTTTCTTTATTGAAGAGGACTTTTTAGTACAAGAGAAAAAAGTTTTTTTACTAAATATTTACCTATATTACATTTTTTTATTTCTTTTATTATAAGAATTTAATGTAAATGATGGTTCTTGATACCTATCTGACTGTAAATATTATGTAATATTTCACTGTTGCGTTCAGTTGTTTTTCATTGTACGATTTATTCCTACATTTACTAGTGGTGGGGTTTTAGTTGGAAAAAATAGATATAAAAAAGAGCATAGGGACTTTTATTACTATGGTTCTGTTGATTTGGCTGATAGCTCAAATTTCTCCTAGTTTTACTGATAAATACAAGAAGGTTCCAGCCTTTGCCCAAGAGTTTGTAATGGGAAAGGTACTGAGCGTTGAACAAAACGATTTAGTCAGGGATCCTTATGTTGAAGGAAGATATAACGGTAGTCAGAAATATACAGTTTTAATTCAAGAAGGTTCCCAAGAAGGAAATGAGTTTACTGTCTACAATACATTGAGTTCTCTCAAATCTGCCTATGCCTATGAAGGTCTTGAAGCAGTTTTCACAGTCAGAACATCTACCGACGGTAAAATCTCAGTATGGTTATATAACTACAGACGAGACAAAGCTCTTTATGCTTTGGCAATGGTTTTGATCATTCTTGTCATTCTAATTGGTAAAAATGAAGGTATAAACAGTCTACTTGCTTTGGCATTCACAGCAGCTGTTATAGTCTACATCGTTGTTCCGATGATGTGGTCACCTCATCCTATTCTCATTGCAATAATAAGTTCAATCATAATTTGTCTTGTCAGTTTTTTATTGATTGCAGGTTGGACGAGAAAAGCAATAGTTGCAAGCATAGGTACTCTTTTGGGAATCTCACTTGCTGGGGTCATCTGCTATAGTTTTGGAAGGCTCCAAGATTTAAGTGGTGTTGATATGACAAAGGGAGAGAGTCTTCTGTATTTAGCACAGGATTCAAACTTCAAAATAAAATCACTGTTATTTGTTTCTATATTGATATCTTCATTGGGAGCTACCATGGACATTGCAATGTCAATTGCAAGCAGTGGAACTCAGATAGTCAGAACAAAACCAGATATCGCCAATAAAGAACTATTTGTAGCACTTATAAATGTAGGTAAAGATATAATTGGTACCATGACAAATACCTTAATACTCTCATTCTGTGGAGCATCTTTACCATTAGCTATGTTAATTTGGGGATATGATATGAGCTATATGCAGTTCATAAATATTCCTATTATTGTAATTGATATTTTGCAAGCTCTCAGTGGCTCAATAGGTATGGTTACAAGCGTTATATTTACAGCAGTGGCTTTCGTAGCACTGCCAAAGAGGAAGGGAGTAATATGAAATTTACCAAAAGAATTGCATTAGTTGCAATGGTTTCATCCTTAGCTATTACAACAGTAATGGCTCAGGGCGTTAGAGAATCATCCGATACTTTACAGTTAAACAATTTATCTGCTACAGCTAAAACTTCAGGTTTTAATTATAACAGAATGGGAGAAGTTGTTAAGGGTGAAGCTACAGATAGCGATAAAGTTGTTTTGAATGTTGCTGCAACAAGTGATATTCACGGTCGTATTTATCCTTATGAGTATGCAACTGATAGTCCTGATAGTGATGCTGGTTACACATTAACTTATGATGTTGTAAAACAGATCAAAGCTAACAATCCTGATACATTGTTGATGGATATTGGTGATGTTATGCAAGATAACAGTGCTGAATTGTTCAACGATATGGATGTTCATCCAATGGTTGAAGCAATGAATTACATGGGCTATGACCTATGGTCACTTGGTAACCATGAATTCAACTTTGGTCTAAGCTTCTTAGAAAGAAACATTGAAGCTTTCAATGGTAGAGTTGTTTCTTCAAATATTGTTAAAACTGATGGATCTGGTTATTTTGTTAACCCTTACCAGATTTTTGTTATTGATGGTGTAAGAGTTGCAGTAGTAGGTGGTATTGCACCACATGTTGCTCAGTGGGAAGCATCAACACCTGAACATTTCCAAGGTTTAGATTTTGCAAATAACATTGAATCATTGAAGAAAACAATTGCTTCAATTGATGGTCAATATGATGTATTGGTAGCTGCAATGCACGTTGGTCGTAATGGTGAATATGAAGATGAAGGAACAGGTGGTGTATTCAACATTGCACAGGAAGTACCTGAAATTGATTTGATCATTGCAGGACATGAACATGCAACATATTGTGAAAAAGTAAATGATACATGGGTTCTAGAACCTGGTAAATATGGTGCTCAGGTAGCATTCAGTGAAATTACTGTAGAGAAAGAAAATGGCGAATGGGTTGTAACAAACGTTGATGCTAAAAATATTGCTACTGCAGGTTTGGATCCTGATACTGAATTGGCTGAAAAGTTCAAATTTGTTCATGAGAAATCATTGAGTGATGCTAGAGAACAGATTGGTGAGGTTACAGAAAACTTCG
This sequence comes from Sphaerochaetaceae bacterium, assembly GCA_041595335.1. GTDB lineage: Bacteria > Spirochaetota > Spirochaetia > Sphaerochaetales > Sphaerochaetaceae > Pleomorphochaeta. Next base: position 3,229 of record JBFHKM010000100.1, on the reverse strand, counting down.
TTGATGGCGTGGATTACATCACAGGTGAAGATCATGTAACAACAATGCCTACAACACAATTAGAAGATACAGCTGTAATTGATTTGATCAACACTGTTCAGATGAAAGTTGCAGATGCTCAAATTTCATCATGTGCTACTTTCAACAGTGATCAAGCATTATTCAAAGGTCCTCTAAGAAAGAAAGATATGGCTTTCATCTATAAATATAGCAACACTTTGATGGGTGTTAATATGACAGGTGAGAACCTACTTAATTACATGGAATGGGCTGTATCATTCTTCAACACTTATGAAGATGGTGATGTAACAATTTCTTTCAATCCTGAAAAGAGAAGTTACAACTATGATATGTTCAGTGGTGTGAACTATCAGGTAGATGTTTCTAAACCTGTTGGTCAACGAATTGTAAATGCAACAGTAGATGGTCAACCAATTGATCCTACAGCAAATTATAAAGTAGCTGTTAACAACTACAGATTTGGTACTTTGAGTTCAAATGGTTGGGCAACAGCAGATGATGTATATTTCACAAGTGCAAACGATGTGGATGCAACCATTCGCAGCATGATTCAAAACTACGTAGTTAATGATCTACACGGTGAATTATCACCTGTTTGTGATCACAACTGGGAATTGATTGGAATGACTGATTCTTACATGAATCCTGAAGTTGTAGCTGCTATCAAAGCTGGTAAAATTTCAATTCCAACATCTTCAGATGGTAGAACAATGAATGTTAAAGCAGTTAAATTGACTGATTTAAAATAATCTTCAATAGACCATTGTAAAACATGAATCTTATCTTCAATCTTAAAGGAAAGAAGGTAAGATTTTTTTATTTTGATAGATATTACTTGTAAATAATCAATCAATTCTATACTGTTTTGATTATGAAAAAACGTTATCTAATTTTTGCTTTTATACCTACTGTCATATGGGGACTTGGCTATGTAGTTCAAACTGTGGGTGTTAAAGCTATTGGACCAAATACTCTGAATGCAACAAGGTTTTTGTTGGCCTTTGTTTTTATGTATCCCTTTGTAAGAATAAGAAGAAAGAAAATATATGCAGAAAATGATGTTGAGAGAGTTGTAAGAAAATCTGCTCTAATTCGTGGTTCAATAATCTGTGGAGTCTTTCTTTTCATTGCTAACTTTTTTCAGATGTGGGGATTTAAATATACATCACCTGGAAAGGCAAGTTTCATCACATCTCTATATATCATCATAATTCCCTTTTTGGGATTGTATTTTGGACAGAAATTGTCTAAGAAAGTTCTATTCTGTGTTGCTATAGCACTGTTTGGGATGTATCTTCTGTGTTTGACTGATGGAATCAGCAATGTCAATAAAGGAGATATTTTGGAACTCATAGGAGCCTTTGGCTTCTCTTTCCAGATAATTGCTATTTCCTATTACTCACCCAAATGTGATTCACTCAGCCTTGCAACTTTCCACATCCTAGTTGCAGGAATACTATCTACATTTGCAATGTTTGTAATGGAAAATCCTACTTGGATTGCAATTGAAGGAGCTTGGTTCCCTATTGTTTATTCTGCACTTCTAATAAGTGCCATAGGTTATACATTCCAAATTATAAGTCAGAAGCATCTCACTCCAACAGTGGCTTCTTTAATTTTCAGCATGGAGAGTGTTTTTGCACTGTTCTTCGCTTGGATACTGCTGCATGAAACATTGAGTGCCAAAGAGATGTTTGGATGTGTTTTGTTGTTCATTGCAATCATCATATCGCAGATACCAGAGAAGAGTGCCATCAATACAGCACCATAATCTGTGGTTGCATAAAAAAACATGGAACTTATCAGCTCCATGTTTTGCTCAGTGTATGTTCTTGTTATTTTGTTTCAAGAGCCATCATTTTATCAATTCTTCTTTGATGTCTATCACCTTCAAATTTTGCATTGATGTAAGCATCAAGAATATCTAGAGGGTCATCTTTATATTCCACACGTCCACCGAATGCGATGAAGTTAGCATTGTTATGTTGTTTTGCTTTTTCTGCAGAATAAATATCTTGAACCAATGCACAGCGGATTCCCTTAATTTTATTAGCAGAAAGAGAGATTCCAATACCTGTACCGCAGTTAACAATACCGAAATCATATCCGCCTTTCTTGAATTCTTTACAAGCTTTTTCAGCTTGATCTGGATAATCAACGGATTCCTCATGATCAATACCTAAGTATTTTACAGTGTGTCCTTCATCCTCTAAATGCTTGATAATTCTAGCTGTCAGTTCAACAGCTCCATGGTCGTTTGCGATTACAATATTCATTTGGTATTAACTCCTTACTTTTACATTAATAATAGCAACAAAAAATAGAATTGTATAGTTTTAATTATTTATTTAATGTAAATAATGACCCAGAATTAATTATATGTTATTTAATTCTTAAGTTGTTTTTTGGTTACAAATAGTTTATCATTTAAATCAATTAATGGAGAACGAAAATGGATAAAGTATTGGTTTGCGGACACCGTAATCCTGATATGGACAGTATTTGCAGTGCTTATGCATATGCTAATCTGATGAATAAAGTAATAAAAAATCAAGAATATGAACCTGTAAGATGCGGGAATTTAAATGAATCAACAAAGGTTGTGTTTGAAAATTTAGGAATAGAACCTCCAAGATTTATTAAAGATGTGAGAGCAAGAGTCTCTTCAGTAGTTATAAATCCTACCATCACTATAGATTGCAATGAGCCCATACATAAATTGATCTCTATTTTCCAAGAGAATGATATTTCGGTTGTTCCTGTAACTAAAGAAGGTGAATACTTTGGTCTTTTGAGTATTGACCAGATAAATAAATATTTCTTAAAAGAAGTCAGCAGTGAGAGACCTTCTTATAAACTGAACCTTGAAACAATGGAAAGAGTTCTGAAAGGTCGATTTATAAAAAGAGGAACACAGACTAAAGTGAACTTGAAAGTTATGGTTGCTGCCATGAGCTTTACTAAATTTAAAGAACAATTTGACCAAATAGAAAATAAAGACCTACCTCTTCTTGTTGTTGGGGATAGAATTGAACCTATTTTGGAGGCAGTGTATAGACAGTTCCCTATAATAATACTGACAGGAATGAGCGATAAAATTAAACGTTTGGTCGACTTTTCTAAATTTGAAGGTACAGTATTTTTATCAGAGACACATACAAGTGAGACACTTCGTCTTCTAAGATTGTGTGTTCCTGTTGAAGAGATT
>JBFHKM010000099.1:0-11622 GCA_041595335.1 Sphaerochaetaceae bacterium | reverse complement strand
TTTTTATCTCTTATTTGAGTCTTTATCTCTTCAATTTTTAACTCATTATGAAGCAATTCAATATCTTTTTCAATTTTTTCAATGGTTCTTTTATGAAGTGTGATTTGATCTATCAAATTTATAGCTTCATCCCCTATTTCATAACTTGTTATATCATCAGGGAGAGTATCATATAGTTCTGTTCCAAGTAAGACTGCTGCATTCTTCTCATCTTCAGCTGCAATCTCAATTTTTATTTTCAGCTCTTCAAGTTTTGTCTTGACCTCTGCTGAACCTTTTTTTTGGAGTTCTTCAAGTTCACTCTTCAATATCTTACTTGAGTAAACTAGCTCACTTTCTGTGTTTTTTAAATCACGATAACGAGATAGAACAGATTTTTGATCTTTCATTGGAATCATATCAATAAAATCATTGCTCTCTATGAGTATAGCTGCTTCATAAAATAATTCAAGAAGACTTTTTCTTATACTGTTGAGACGATTTTGGATGACAGTTCTCAATAATTGGCCCTTAGTTCTCTGTAATTTCTGCTGAAGGTCCTCAATTTTTCTCTGTTTTTCTTCAAATATTGCCGATAACAGATTCATTATCTCAACATTTAAGCTCTTAGAACTGTAAGCTTCATAGGCAGCGGCACCAAAACGGAGCATTATCTCTCTAATTTCTTTTTGATTGATTCTTATTTTTTTATTTATATTTTTTATTTCATCAGCCAGTGATGTGCTATTTTTCTCAATATTGGTAAATTTTTCCTGAGTTTTCTTGAGCCTGTAGTACTCATCATTTGCAAGTGAAAAACTTGTTAAGTACTCATCACAGTAGCTAATAGATTTGTTTTTAGCAATATCAGAGACAGTACGGCCCAATTCTTCATATAAAAGAGCCGTGTCCAATTCATTTTCTTCTATCTGAGTTTTTTTAATTGTAATCAATTCTAAAGGATTATTAGCCATAAAAACACTATATCAAAAATTTCATTCCTTGACAAAGCTATTGTTTCTTTTATATTCTCATAGTAATCGGTTTTGCAGGAAATCCGATGTTCCATTGCGACCTCAGGGTATCCTATGGACCCTTAGAAAGTCCTTTTCTTATCTAAGGATTACTTATTCAAAGCTATTCATAAAACGTTGCGGTCGATTTTATTCTTTGAATGTCAAAAAAGGTGTTGTACTAAATACCCAGTCAGTACAATAAATATGTAAGGAGATATGCTCATGGATAATATAAACAAGAGCAACCCTACCGACAAAGATTTACTTGTCGGAAAAATCCAGCTACTTGCCAGCAAAACAAAAGCTTACGGCAACCCAGATGAACTGGAAACTTATAAAAAGTTAATCAAAAAGAATGTCCCTTGGCACTTACGTGGTTATTTTATGGCTTATTTATTAAAAGAAGTTTTAGATAACGAGAGACCTGCTAGGGAAAAGAAATCAAGACCTCAGAAGAAGAGACAACCAAAAAACTTCGATGGTGTTGATAAAAAACAATCAGAATCAACTGCTGCTAACGCCAAAGCAAAACCTGCTGCTGCAGCTGCTTCAGTTGAAAAGAAAGCTCCAAAGCAAAGAAAAGAGAGAGTGTATCCAGATGATGCTAGAACTCTTTACTTGAACATCGGTAAGATGAAAAAGCTTTATGCAAAGGAACTTTCTATTATGTTACAAGATGGCCTATCTATCAAAAGAGAGGACGTCTATGCAGTTAGAGTTCATGACAAATATTCCTTCATCACAATGAGCGAAGAAAATTGCGAGAGAGCAATTGAAATGTTCAACGGTAAGGAAATCAAGGGACGCACTGCATCCATCACATATTCAAACAAGGAGTAAAAAATGTTCATTGAACGCTTGGTAGTAGGTCCTTATGAGACTAATTGTTACATTTTAGGAGAGGAAGAGACAGGAAGTGCGTGGATCATAGATCCAGGTGCAGAAGCTGCCAGCATAATTGAAGTTTTAGAATCCAGACATGTTTATCCAGGTTCTGTATTATTAACCCACGGTCATTGGGATCATATTACCGCCCTTCCTGAATTAGTTAAAAAGTATCCCGAACTAGAGATAGTTGTTGGAGCAGACGATGCTAAATATTTAGGAGCTAAGGGAAAAACTAATATACAAAAAGATTGCACAGATAAGACCTTCCTGCAGGTATTTGATAAGGCATTTTCATCTTTACCTGAACCTTCAATTTTACTTAGAGGTAGACAGTATTTACAAGATTGCAAATTGTGGGCTATCCCAACTCCAGGTCATACACCTGGTGGTATTTGCTATTACAGTGAGGAAGGTAATTTCCTATTTTCAGGAGATACCTTATTTGCTCAGAGTATTGGCCGCACGGATTTCCCAGGTGGTTCTTATGAAGACATTGTTAAAAGTTGCAAATCCTTGATGGATTTAGATGACAGTGTCAACGTACTACCGGGCCATGGTCCAGCTACTACGATAAGGGCAGAAAGAACAAACCCTTATTTCTAAAATAAAATTTGAATGCAAAAAAGGATTGCAGTATAACACCTGCAATCCTTTTTTATTATAAGCAGAGAGCCAATAGATCTTTCAAAATATCAGCTCTTTATTTACAATTATTTACTGCTTACTTTTTTTCTGTAAACTGGTCTCTCTTCTCCAGATTTACAAGCAACACACAACACAGCATAAGGAATTGCCCTAAGCCTCTGTTGTGGGATTTCTTGGCCACATTTCAAGCAGATACCATAACAGTGGTTATGAATTTTTGATAGAGCATTATCAAGTGCTTGTAATTTGTTGGCATCATAATCAGCATTTCGTTGCATTTTTTTAAATGCAAGTTCCTCCGTAACTGAATCAATGCTATCGTTGATTTGTTTGGAACCAACAAGCTCTCTAAATTCGGAATCTTCCTTTAACAGACGATTAATAATATCAAGCTTTTGCTTTTTGATTTCAGCTTCCATTTCATTTAAAAATTCTTGAGTCATCAGGCTCTCCCCTGAACGCTCTGTCACAGCGATGTGTTTTTTAATATGAGTAAGATGAGTAAAAAACGCTTTCTAGTCAATAGGGTTTTCAAAAAATTATTATTAATATTGGTACATTTTTGACATTTGATGGAAATATAACTTAACAAAAAATAGTTAACGCAAAAAAACCTCCATAATTGGAGGTTTTTTTTCACTATTGTGTGTTTTTATATTAAAGGTAATAATCTCACTATAAAAACATACTTATATATCATTTTTTAGCATTATTTTTCTGAATCTGAGCCAGATTCTGACTCTTTTTCTTCATCTCCAAATGCCTTCACAAGAGATTTTGTCATCTTCACAAGGGCAAAAATAATGGCAATGACTGCAATAATAACTGCAGACTCCACTGTATTGTTACCATGATATACCATAGCTAGCAGGGTGAAACCTATGATAATTGAAGCAATCAATATAACCATTGGAATCAATATTTTTTTCTGCTGTTTATTCACCTAACTCCGTCCTTATAGTCTCATAAAATTCATCATAGGTTGTGCATAGTTTTAAATCTTTTTCAATTTCTAGAATCTTCTGAGGAGCTCTAAAAAGACAACCACAATCAGCTTTATGTATCATGGAGAGATCATTGTAAGAATCTCCTGCTGCAAAAGTTCTGTAGTTGAGAGATTTGAAAGCATCAATAGCTTTTCTCTTACCATCTTCCTGTCTAAGTTTGATATCACAGATTCTTCCACCATCATCTACAACCAGACTGTTGCAGAAGATTGTTGGCCATTTGAGCTGCTTCATCAAAGGAGATGCAAACTCACTGAAAGTATCAGATAAAATAACAACTTGATAATTCTCTCTGAGTTTATCTAAAAATTCTATTGCACCTTCCAAAGGTTTTATCTTTGCAATTGTTGCTTGAACATCCTTCAACTTGAAATTATTTTTATCCAATATATCCATGCGATATTGCATCAACTTTCTATAATTGGGTTCATCTCGTGTTGTTAACTTCAGTTCTTCAATTCCTGTTTCTTCTGCAAAGGCAATCCATATTTCAGGTACCAAAACGCCTTCTAAATCTAGACATACTACGTTCATAAATTTATTCCTTGATCTTTGTGTTTTATTTATTTAAATCAGTATTATGAAATAGTGCAATATTATCAAGTAATCCAAAAGAAAAAAGGCAATAAAATTCCCCATCTTATCCACTCCTTGAGTAAAAATGGGGATATTCAATATTACAGAGCTTACTTTATAAGTGAATCAGGGTTTATGTTTTCAGATTCAATATCTTTGAAATACTTATAAGTATCTACTTTTAACTCACCACAAGCAGCTTCATCACAGATGACAATTGCTTTTGGATGCATCTGAAGAGCACTTATAGTGCAGGACTGTGATACTCCACCTTCCACACCCTTTGCTAATGCTGCAGCTTTTGCATGACCATTTACAACAATCAATACCTGCTTTGCAGATGTGATTGTTTTGACGCCAACAGTGAGTGCTGTTGAAGGTACCTTAGAGATATCTCCATCAAAGAATCTTGAATTTACTATTTTAGTATCATAGGTAAGAGTTTTTATTCTAGTTAGAGAGGAAAGAGAGCTGAAAGGTTCATTGAAAGCAATGTGGCCATCAACACCAACTCCACCTAGGAAAAGATCAATTCCACCAATTGCTGCAATTCTCTCTTCATAGTGTCTGCACTCTTCATCAAGATCAGATGCCATACCGTTAAGAATATTTACGTTTTCTTTTTTGATATCTACTTTAGAGAAGAAATTACTCCACATAAAATAGTGATAGCTCTGCTCATGATTTTCATCAAGACCAACATATTCATCCATATTGAAAGTTACAACATTTTTAAAAGATACATAGCCCTTTTCATATAAAGAAATCAACTCTTTGTAAGTTCCTAGAGGGGAAGATCCTGTTGGAAGGCCCAACACATAAGGTTTATCTTCGCTAGGATTTGCAGCATTGATTGCGTTTGCAATATATCGAGCGGTCCATTTTGACATGTTGTCATAATTATCTTCAATTATTAATCTCATTTCTTCAATAACTCCTGATGTTTTTGATATGGTATAGCATAAAGACTAATGCCATCTAAGACAAGTAAATCTCTTCAAAAGTACAATTATTTTACCATAAAATGCACGTAAAGAGATTCACTTAATTAGAATTTACTGTTTTTACTTTGTGCTACTGATTATACCACCAACTACAATGTCATCACCTTCATAAACTACAAGAGATTGTCCCTCGGTAGCTGCCTGAATTGGTGGATCAAATACAGCCTTGATCACATCAACACCATCTTCATTTTTGTATGATGAAACAAAGGCATCCACAGGCATACCTGTTGATCTGATTTTAACTTTATAATTGCCACCTGCAAGCTCTGTATATTTAGACCATGCAACCTGCTGTGCTTCAACTTCAGTGTTGAAAGTCTCATCTTTCTCACCAACAATAACTTCATTTCTATTGGTATCAAGCTCAACAACATACAGAGGATTTGGTGCAGAGATTCCTAGACCTTTTCTCTGTCCTATTGTGTAATGAAACAGTCCTGTATGTCTTCCAAGAACCTTACCATCTCTATCAACAATGTTACCAGCTTTCTCTTCAACATTAAGAAGGTCTGTATAATCACCACCGTAGAAATCCTGACTCTCTGTCTGCTCTTTTTTATGGAAGCCCTGAGCAACATCTATAACTCTGATTTCATCTTTGGTATAATCACCTAGAGGAAATAGAATGTTTGCAAGTTGGTCCTGTCTCACTCTGTATAGGAAATAGCTCTGATCTTTCTTCTGATCCTTAGCTCTTCTTATGAAATATCTACCATTTTCATTCATCAACTTTGCATAGTGACCTGTTGCGAATTTATCAAATTCAAGGCCAGCTGCTCTTGCTGCATCAACCATCGCGCCAAACTTAACTTTAACATTGCACCATACACATGGGTTTGGTGTTCTACCATTCAAATATTCGTTTTTAAAGTTAGCTAGAACAGTCTCTTCAAAAGTAGAGGAGATATCTACAACAGTGTGTTTTATATCCATCTTCCTACATAATTCTTTAACAATTGCTATCTCTTCATCTTTATTAGGTGCAAAGCAGTAGTTTGTTCCCATAGGATTTATTATTTTGCTGCTCTCACTGTTTCCTAGAATCATTGTAACTGCCGATACTTCATGTCCCATCTGCTTCAATAGATGTGCTGTTACGGCAGAATCAATACCACCACTCATTCCAACTAAAACTTTCATAAGTTTGATCTCCTGTGTTGATTATAATAATATTTATGAAGGAAATAATAAACTAATATCCTACAAAATCGAGAAGGTGTTTGAATTATCTTCACCTTCCTCTGTCACTGCACAACCAAAGGTCATGCAGAATATCAATATAAATCCATGAGAAATATTTCATCTCATCCAAATTCTATATCATATCTCTTGCTATTTCATAAAAAAATTGTCCGTTTGAGTCAATCATAAGATGAAGCGGCTAACTTTCAATCAAGATTCAACAAACTTACAAAATAAAATAAAATAGTAAAATCTAATTATTTTTAAAAAATAATTAAAAAAAGTAAAAAAAAACTCCCTAACGTAATTGTAAGGAGTTTTATGAAACGAGAGCGACGGGGATCGAACCCGCGATCTACGGCGTGACAGGCCGTCGCGATAACCATCTTCGCTACGCCCTCATAACAATAGTGAAACTATATGAAATTGCTATTTATGTCAATATAGTAAATCATATTTTTTATAAATTTATTTTTTTCAAAATATTTATAAGTCAAACTTAAAAAACTGAAATGCCCGTTTCAGGTGTCTATTGAGCATATCATCAATCTTTTTTCAACTGCTTTTCAAGCATGATGGATAAAATAGTTCTATCAGTCTGCTCCATTCCCTCATGGGAAATTCTAGATAGAAAATCAAAAGATTGAGTGCAATCAATTCCAACTATTCCTGATTCTATTCCAGGAGCAAAGCCCTTCATCGCAAGCTTGCAAGCAAGATCAGCACTCTGAATGCAGGAATATATTTTTAAAGAACATGTCATCTTTGCACCATCACATATAACACCAGTTAGATCTCCAATCATGACATTGACGGCTTTGTTCATCTCATCACATTTACCACCCATGAGATACACAAGTCCACATGATGTTCCAATGGACGCCGTGAAGGCGCCACAGAGAGCCGACAATCTATCTTTTCTTGCAGTCAACGACAATCCTATAAGTTCAGCGATACAGAGGGCCTGTGCGGCCTCTTCATCGCTCTTACCAAGATAACGTGCCATTGTGATGACCGGAACGGTTATGGTTATTCCTTGATTGCCAGAGCCACTGTTTATGACGACAGGCAATGGACATCCAGCCATTCTGGCATCAGATGCAGATGCAGCAAGAGTTGCACCAAGTTCAAAGGCTTCATTTTCGGATTCTGGGGGTTCTTTGAGTCCCTCATATGTGACTCTACCAACAGCAAGTCCATAATTCTGCTTCAGGGCATGATGGGCAATCTTCAAATTGGTTTCTGCAGCGTTTAACAGCAAGTCTGCAGTTTTTTTAGGAAGGTTCTTTGAAAAATCAATTATATCTTTTAATGTCACAGAAGCCATGAAATCAGAATCAAGAGCGTCATCTGATGATGGACTGCAGGATACCTTCAGAGGATCATCTAAAAGAACTTTTTTATCTTTTTCAAGATATGAAAAATGGGAGTGTGTGCCACTTATTACAGCACAGCTGGAATGATCCTTACTGTAGCATGTAACTTTAATGTAAAGAGGTGGAATATCTTCAATCATCTTCAATTCTATTGGAATCAAAGTGGCTTTCTTTCTTATATCATCTGATACATCTGAGAGAATACCAAGACCCTGGTTTATATTGCCACTTGCAACCCCCAAAGCAACAGCAACATTTATGCCCTTCTGGTTGCAATTTGGAATTCCAACACCCATTGCATTCTTCACCATATCACGGCTGGTCTCTACAACAGCTCTCTCACACTTGCCTTCTAAAAGTTGAGAAGCCTTTGCACCAGCTAATGCACTTGCTGCGGGTTCTGTGCATCCCATTGCAACAACAACTTCTCTATTCAACAGTTCAATAAATTTTGTATTTTCCATGTAAAATACTATATCATGAGAAATTATTGCTAACAAGATAATTATTCAATAACTTATAATATTCCTAACAATATTTATGTTTTAGGTAAATAAATTTCATTTTTCTTAGGAATCTAATAATATTGATTCAAAAAATTTCATAACATATTCATTATATCTCAGATGTTAAAAAAGATTGGAACCCCACAACGTGAGATTCCAACCTAAGTTTGTATATTGATTTATTCACCAATTAAATATCTAACAGTAAAATAATTACTTGCTCTTGTGACTCTCTCTTTGAGAGCATCAAGCTCATAACCATATTGATCAATCTGGGCAAGAAGGATGTCTTTCTCATCTCCATAACCTTCGTCATGCTTGCTCTGATTCTCTTTTACTTTCTCACCAGCAACACTTGCAGATAGGTCTTTATATTCTATATTAGAAGTGCTGTAATCCATCTGAAGTAGAGCTTCATTCAGCTTTGATATGATCTGCTCTCTTGCATCTTGATAATCTAAAGAAGCTGCTTCTTGATTTATCTTCTTACGCTCTACATCATTCAAAGCTTTACCACCGTCCCAGAGGGTATCGGATAGAGCCAATGTAACATTGAGTTGATAATTATCTTTTGTGTACCAACCTTGCTGAAGAACAGGTAAGTAAGCACCATAATAACCAAGTTCAACCTGAAGACCAACATCGGGTTTCCAGTACATGCTGTTATCTGCAACATACTTTGTTTGATTGCTCACTGTCTTAAGTAAATTCAGCATTGAGAATGTCTCACGAGTTGGGCTCAAAGCTCTAGCTAGCAATTCATTCCAATCGGAATTCACTATTTTTGTCATCTCATCTTCATCAGGAACCAGTTCAATATCAGAAGCTGTGATGTTTTGATTGCCACACAGAGTTCTGATTGCAGAGATCTGATTGTTCAATTCCATGTTCAGCTTCTTCATTCCAACTTCAACCTGCTTTGCTTGAATTTCAGCATCAAGCACATCTTGGTTTGTAAGAATACCATTATCTCGTGCATCCTTGCTTATATCAAGAAGTTTTTTTGCAGCTTCGTTCTGCTTATCGAGATTCTTTGACATCTCTTTTATGTAGTAGATACCAATCTCACGAGCTCTAAGTTCACTTGCAAGTTGCTTCTTGAGAGATGTTGCTTTTAAATTTCTTACAAGTTCAACATTCTCATAAATTTTCTCTGCGGTTGTCAATTTTCCCCAGGTGAATACTGGCTGTGTGATCTTGATATCAAAATTATACAGAGTGTTCTCCATACCATCATAGATGGTGTATGGGCCAATTCCCATACCACTGACACCGGTGATTCCTGTTACAATATCATCAGTATCAATGGTAATTTTACCAATAGGAGGATTCTGCATGTAGGTTGCTGTGGTGCTCAATTCAACAGTTGGTTGAAAACTTGCTTTTGCATCCTTAAGATCTAGCGTAGCCAAATCTGCATCTTCCTGTGCTTTGTTCAAAGCTACATTGTTAAGAGCCAACATGTTCTGCAACTCCTCATCGCTGTAAGCGAAGAGGGATGTTGCAGACAGAATAACTATTGAACAAAAAGCTAATATCTTTTTATTTCTCATGAATTATTCCTTATTATTCAACTACCTTTGTAGCCTTGTTGGATGAAGTAGTTACTGTACCATCAATTACAATGGAGCTTACAGTAGAACCTGTGTTATCACGGGTGACACTGTTATAGAAGTCACCAGCACTTATAGTTCCATCACTATCTGCATCTAGGACAACGAAGTATGCCTGACAGTAGATCTTACCTGTGTATGTACTCTCATCATCATCTGCATAATCCGCATCTTCATCATAAGTTGATTCATCAAATGTATTGTTTTTTGATGCATCAACATCACCATTTTCTAGATAATCTTTATGCTCAACAGTTGTAGAGAATGTTCCAGAGTTCAAACTTGAGGAGTAAGCACTAGAGCCAATTGCTTCACTTTCTGTTGTTGTTGTAGAAACAGATTCAGAAGCAGAGTGAGAGGTTGTTGTGAGCACTGTTTCTGTATAATCTCTTGGAATTATCCAAACAGTTTTGTTATCAGCCTCTGAAGTTGTTGTTGAAGTCACTGCAGAACCGCTTGCTGCTAAATATGTTCCTGCAAAATCAAAATCATCAATCTTCAGATCTTTTATCTCAACCTCTAAGGAAGCATTTCCATCAGCATCATATTCATAACTATCATCATCAACGTCATTTGATAAAGTTGTTCTATCAAAATCATCATCATAGTTCATCTGAACATAACGTTTTGGAGATCTCTTATCCTTTAGATTGATTGTTACTGTTGGGAATACCTCAGTATCAGGATCACTTTCATCAGTGAAGCATCTATCAATGTCAAATGAGAACACACCTGTTGTTGAACTACTATCAATCTGTTTCTCACTGTTATCAGCATCCAAATTTCCTTCAGAATCCAACATCTGTATGTAAAGTGTTGTTTTTGGAGATATTTCAGAGTATGCAATGTCATCATTTGAAGCTGCATCTTTGAATTTCACTGTCAATGAATAATCATTGATTGCTGTTTCAACATATGCTGTTACATCTTTTGAGGTGTGTTTCTTATTGCAAAGAACAGTCTGCTCATTCACACCATCACTTACCTTTGCACCATCATCATCTGTCTGATAATATTTAGCTTCCTCGCTGTTATCTGTCAAAAGATAACTTACGGTTGGAACTCTCTCATCATCTGCATTGCTGATTCCCTCTAGAGCATGCTCCCAAGTGAAGCTGTAAGATCCTGCAGCAGAAGATGTAATTGTTTCAGTGTTTGTATCACCTGCACTATCATCTGTTGCATAGTAATAAGTCAATTGGACTTCAGGGTCCATGCTTGCAAATGCTACATCCTCACCTGTTTCAGAATTCTCCAAACTGAAGTTGATTGTGTAAGTTCTTTGATCATATCCAAGATATACATCAGCTGTCTGTGATACTGAATCAGCATCAAATGTAACTGATTGATAATCAGATGAGTCTATGTCATCAAATGTTCCATCTTCTTTGATTGGTGTTAGAATGTTACCATCTTCATCCGTTTGAACATATACAATGTCTGTTGGATCATCAGTCATGATGTATTTTACAGTTGGGAATATTTCATCCTCACCATCATATTCTTTATCAAGAGTGAATGTGAATTCACCATCAGTTGGTAATTCAGATATTGCATATGTCTTTGAATTCTCTGTATCTTTTGTTCCATCCATGTATACATCAAGTACTACTTTTGGAGCAAATGTTTCTGTTGTAACACCAGTTAGGTCGGTGTTGTTTGTATAATCTTTGTAATTGAATGATAGTGAGTAAGTTCTCTGATTGTCACTTACATAAGCATCAACTGTTGTTGTTGGTACATCTTCATCATATTGAAGTGATGTTGTTGAAGCTTCATCAGAATCCCAGTAGTTACCATTTACATCAACCTGTCTGTATACCACAT
>JBFHKM010000098.1:0-11934 GCA_041595335.1 Sphaerochaetaceae bacterium | reverse complement strand
TTTTTTACAAATTAGCAAGTATTACAAACTTTCATAACATATTGGAGCCAAGATAAACTTAAAGTACCATACATATGTAGTTATTTTTTATAAAAAATGTGACTTTTCTATATAAGTCCCTACACAGCAATTAAATATCTTGTCTAATGTTTGTTGATTCTATGTATTTATGTTTTTTTGATAAATAAAAAAAACACCATGATTCAATTCATATATAAAAGCAGCTGAATCAAACTAAAAATATCTATTAAGTGAAAAAGTAGCAAGTACATCTCTATTTCACAATATTTTCACAATCACACAATAGGCTTTGTCCTATCAAATGATTTATCTATTTAGAATTTAAAGTGGATAATTTGAAATAATAGGAGAACAGAATATGTCTATAAGCAAAATTAGAGGATGTATAGGATGTGGCGAGTGTGTGCAAGCATGTCCCACTGATGTAATTAGATTGAATAAATCGGATGGAAAAGCATACATAGCGTATCCTGATGATTGCCAGATTTGCCATCTTTGCAGAATGAGCTGCCCTGTAGACGCAATTACAATAAGTGCGGAAAAATCCATTCCGGTTATAATTTCTTGGAGTTAATGAATGAGCAATAAATCAAGACTATATTATTTACTTCCTGGATTTGCTTTATATTTTGCAGTTCCAATTATTTACATGCTTGTGGGAGATTTTCCATCTAGAACGGTTCTCAAAGAATTTTTGTCATTGGCAACTGTTGGTGCATTCTTCTTACTTTTAGGTCAGTTCTATCTATCAAGGATCAACATTGTTACTTTGAAAGGACAGAAATATTCAAAAGTTGTGAGACTTCATAAGATAATTGGATATATCTGCATTCCTATCATATTCCTTCATCCCTTTTTTATTGTTCTACCACGTTACTTTGAAGCAAGTCTTGATCCATCGGATGCATTTGTAAAAATTCTGACATCGTTTGGTAATAGAGCAATCATACTTGGCTTGATAGGCATGCTGCTGATGATTCTCATTGGCATCACATCGATATTAAGAACCAGAATTGATCTTAAATATAAGACATGGAGAGCAATGCATGCAATTCTATCGGCTGCTTTTATAGTTGTTGCAACATGGCATGCCGTTGCTCTTGGAAGACATATGGATAAATTTCTTTCCACGTATACAATTTTGATGTCTTCTATAGGAATGGTATTTTTGATCAGAACTTACTTTTTTAATACAGAAAATGAGGAGAAAATTCATGAGTGATAGAAATGATTTAAATATGACAAGAAGACAATTTTTGGGTCTCTCTGGAGGGGTGATTGCTGCAACTGCATTAGCAAGTGTTGGCATTAAATATCATGGAAGTAAAAATGAGAGGGAGATTGATCCAAACTCAATGAAGTACAGTGAGAGAGAGACTGATGTTCTGGTAATAGGTGGTGGAATGGCTGGTCTGTTTGCAGCTGTAAAAGCTCATGATTCAGGCTCTGAAGTTTTGATGGTATCAAAAGGCCGTCTTGGATCATCTGGAGAGACTCCGTTTGCTAAAGGAATCTTCTCCTATGATTCTAAAACAGCTTCAATGAGTGTGGATGAATTTGTTGAACAGGTTTCGAAATCGGCTATCGATACAAACAACACTGCTTATACAAGACAGATGGTGGAGCATTCAAAAGAACGCGTGGATGAATTGAAGCAGTGGGGCTTTTTTGATTCACCTCTTTATCATAAATCCTTCAGCAAACCAATAAAAGAGAGAGGCATAACTGTAAAAGAGAGAATAATGATAACTCACTTGATCAAAGAGAATGGCAAGATAGCTGGAGCTGCTGGTTTCAGTTTTGATGATCCAATGATCTATGTTTTTAAAGCAAAGTCTGTTGTTCTGTGTACAGGTGCAGGTGGGTTCAAACCAAGTGGTTTTCCTATCTGTGATCTCTCACATGATGGATCGATTATGGCCTATAAAATAGGAGCAAAGATAACAGGAAAAGAGTGGAATGATGGTCATTCGGGATCAACAACCAATCCAGCTGATTGCTATGATGGATGGCATGGGATGTTCGATATGAAACCGTCAATAAATTCTATCAGTATTCATCATGATCTTGGAGTTGATCTGAACTATCAAGCTTACATTCAGGGCAATCCTGTATCAAGTATGCCTGATGATAGAAATACTGTGGAAGGTGGTCCCTACATTCCATCTGGATTTGATAGAAAACCTGGTGAGGATGGACAGGGTGAGGATGATAAGCCATCAGGACCACCATCAGGTAATTCCAAAAGACCCCCTAAAGGTAATTCAAAAGATAAGGCTCCCGGTATGAATTCATATGCATCAGGAGGGTCTTCTGCTGGAATGGCAATCCATAAATCTGAAGGCCTTGTGCCAATCAATGACAGTTGTGAATCAACAGTTCCTGGTCTGTATGCCGCAGGGGATGCTCTTGGTTCTCACATGTCTGGAGGCATATACACTCAGATAGGCTCCTCTCTTGCAGGATCTGCAGTTCAAGGAGCAATTGCTGGAGAAGCTGCATCTGAATACTGTCAGACAGCAGAACTTCAGAATATTTCGATAACTGAAGTCAATAAAATCAAATCTGAAATTATGGCTCCTCTCAAAAGAGACCTGGGATACAGCCCAGCTTGGGTGACACATGTTCTTCAGGGCATCATGATACCCAATTTTGTGCTGTACATAAAGAAAGAGAGTCTGCTCAATGCAGCACTTGCATATGTTGAGGAGTTGCGTGATCATCATGTTCCAATGCTCAGAGCAGCCAATCTGCATGAGTTGAGATTGGCTCATGAAACTGAAAATATGATAATAAATGCTGAGATGAAATTGAGAGCATCACTGATGAGAAAGGAAAGTCGATGCAGTCACTACAGATTGGATTATCCTGATGTTGATTACAATAACTGGCAGGCATGGATAAATATATATAAAGATTCAGATGGCAATATGGCATTTGAAAAGCAACCTTTCGGTACATGGGCAAAAGCATAATATGAATTCAAATTATAAAAGGGATGAAGATGAGCATGACTTGCAAACGGATGATACAATGCCATTGCTCCTGCACCTTCAAGAGTTAAGAAAGAGATTGTTAATTTCAGCAGTAGCATTGGCAATTGGGTTCTGCATTGCCCTTGTATTCTATAACTCAATAATGGAATTTTTGATGAAGCCACTTCTGCAACTTACTGATGGAATTGGTGATGATGTCCTTTATGTAAATACAATTGCAGAAGGATTCGTTGTACAGTTGAAAATTTCCTTGTTGGTTGGTTTCATATTATCAATACCAATTCATTCATTCAATATTCTGAGATTTGTATTTCCGGGCCTTGTAACAAAGGAAAAGCAGATAATCTCAACTACATTGGTCTGCAGTTTTATTTTGGTCGTTGGTAGCTTTTATTACAGTTATTACACAATAATACCTGTTTCAATTGTCTTTCTTACAGGTCATGGCTTCATACCAAGCAATACAGGAATGCTGCTGAGTTTTGGAGGAAATATATTCTATATTCTTCAATTCATGCTTATGGCCATCATTGTATTTCAGATGCCAATAGTCATAGAGGTGCTCATGATTTTGAATCTTGTGGAAAGAAAAACACTGTTTGCATTGGGGAAGTATCTTGTGGTTGTGTTTTTTATAATAGCAGCCTTGCTCTCTCCTCCAGATTTCATAACGCAGATAGGATTGGCTCTGCCAATGACAGTGCTGTTCTATTTGACTCTTGGTATTGCTAAAATTTTTAAATTTGGGGAGCTTTAGATGTTTGGACTTGGATTATCAGAGATTTTTACGGTACTGGTGGTGGCAATTGTGCTTTTGAATCCAAAAGACTTACCAGTTATTGTCAGAAAAATTGGAAAGATCTATGCAAAAATAATGCGGCAGGTCAATGGCATCAAGAGAGCTTATTACGAATTTGAAGAGGAAGTTAAATTTGATGATGATTTGGATTTGAAAATTCAAAGTTTTGATAAAAGAAAACATAAACATGGATCAAATAAATATATGTAATTTATTGTGAACTCGTAAAGCTTTGTTTTTGAGTTTGTAATTATAGAATCAATACGTTTTTAAAACGTAAAAAAATAGGAGAATTTATATGATTGGAACCAGTGAGGTTATCATAATATGTGCAGTGGTTGTGCTTCTTTTTGGAGCATCTGCATTACCAAAATTTGCAAGAAACATTGGTAAGGCAAGAACAGAGTTTCAGAAGGGAATGAAAGAGGCCCGCGATATTGAGAATGCTGATTTAGCACAGACAATGACAAAAGCCGATACCAATGATACGGAAAAATAAAAATTAGAAGGTTTCTCTTTAATCGGTGATGAAGAGGAGCTTTCTATATATCTATCTTCTTGCTATCCAGCAATTGAAGATGGGTCTTTCTGTATTTAGATGGAGGCTGTCCAACAATTTCTTTGAATCTTTTGGAGAAGTAAAACTCATTGCAGAAACTGAGCTTTGCAGCAATCTCTTTAATGGAGAGTGTGCTTGTTGCAAGGAGATTTTTTGCAGCTTCCATTTTTAAGTTGAAATAGAACTTCATTGGAGAGGTGTGGAAAGTTTGAGAGAACAATCTTATGAGGTAGCTTGGATCAAGCTGCACATAAGATGCAATATCATCAAGTGATATGTAATCAAATACATGACGCTCCATATAATTATTTGCTTTTAGAAGTGCAATGTTTGACCCTCTGCTGTTATCAATAGAGGATTTTTTCTGATAATCAAAATCAAGAGCATATAGGAATGAAAGCAGCTGATAGCATGCACTCATCCTGAGCTCAGGACTTTTTGATACGCCTTTATCCTTTATCTCTTCAAATAAAAATCTCTGCTTGCTATCTATTTTAAATGAACCTTTGTTTGATAAAGACTCAATTATTGCTGAATCTCTATCTTCATATTCCATCAATATCGCATAATAGGTAATTGCATTATCTTTATCTGCTGTAATTTTGTGTTCAATGTTACCGTCAATTATGAAAAGGGAGCCTTTTCCAATTGAATAAGTTGTTTTTCCTATTCTTAATTTTCCACTTCCTTCTAAGAAAAAATGAAGTTCAAAACTATTCTTGCTGTGCTTGTGCAACCTTTGGTGGTGAACAATTGCCTCTTCTTCATGTAACTGAAGTACATATACTGCATCTTTGATATCCATATATCAATAATACATATGTTTTTACAATTTTGTCTATGTTTTTTTGAATATTTTAGTTTTATAGTTCATATATCAACAGGAGGAACTCATGGCAATTATTGCAGGAATAGATTGTGGAACACAGAGTACTAAAGTTTTATGTTTTGATTCAAAAACAAAAAAAGTAGTTGCTCTTCAATCCTTCAAACATACATTAATTAGCAAAGAGGATGGGACTCGAGAACAGGAGGCATCATTATTTACTGATGCCATAAAGGAATGCTTTAAAAATATCCCAAGTTCAATTAAAGAAAAAATTGAAGGAATTGGAGTATCAGGACAGCAGCATGGTTTTGTTGCACTTGATGAGAATGGCAAATCTTTGGTACCTGTAAAACTTTGGTGCGATACATCTACTCATGAACAATGTATAACCTTAACAGAAAGACTTGGTGGTAAGAAGAAAGTTTTTGATTTAATCGGAAATCAAATTCTACCAGGTTACACAGCATCAAAAGTCCTTTATTTAAAGGAAAAGAACAAAGAAAAATATGATAAGTTGGCTCATATACTCTTGCCTCATGATTACATCAATTACTATCTAACTGGTAATTATGTGATGGAAGAGGGGGATGCAAGTGGTACAGCTTTCTTTGATGTAAGAAATAGAAAATGGTCAAAAGAAGTTTTGAATGCAATTGATGGTGATAGAGATCTGAGTGAATGTCTTCCAAAAATCATCAAGTGTACAGAAAAAGCTGGTAATATCAGTGAGAGCACTGCCAAGGAATTGGGACTTAAAACATCCTGCATCGTATCCTGCGGTGGTGGTGATAATATGATGGGAGCAATTGGTACTGGTTGTACAGAAGATGGCTCTCTTGTAATGAGTCTTGGTACAAGTGGAACTCTATTTGGTTACAGTGAAAAATGTATCACTGATGACAAAGAAAGATTGGCTGCATTTATCTCATCTTCCGGTGGTTATCTTCCTCTTCTTTGTACAATGAACTGTACAGTTGCATCAGAGCAGATGA
The DNA here is from genome assembly GCA_041595335.1 of Sphaerochaetaceae bacterium. Taxonomy (GTDB): domain Bacteria; phylum Spirochaetota; class Spirochaetia; order Sphaerochaetales; family Sphaerochaetaceae; genus Pleomorphochaeta. Next base: position 5,738 of record JBFHKM010000098.1, on the reverse strand, counting down.
GAGAACTATTCAAAAAAGATGTCAAAGAATTTGATAAGATTGCAAATGATGCTCCAATTGGTTGTGAAGGTGTAACTCTTCTTCCATATTTCAATGGAGAGAGAACTCCAAACTACCCAAATGGAAAAGCTACAATCATTGGTCTCAACACAACAAACACCACAGAAACCAATATATCAAGAGCTGCTTTAGAAAGTGCTATTTACTCGATGAAAGTCGGACTTGAAGCATTTGTCGAACAGGGGTTTGTTGCAAAGAAACTTATTTTGATAGGTGGTGGTGCAAAAAGCAAAGTATGGTGTCAGATGATAAGTGATGCATTTGATCTTGAGGTAGTTATACCAGAGATCACAGAAAGTGCAGCGTTTGGTGGATGCCTGCAGGTTTTATCTTTGATTGAAAATAAGAAGATAAATGATACAACAAAGGAATATTGCAGAATGAGTGAAGAGAATCACTATTATGCAGATCATAAAAACAACATTAAATATGAAGAGAGCTACAGAACATATAGAAAATATGATTCAGCACTTTCAACTATATTCGCTACAAAGGAGCAAAAATAATGAATTATTTTACAGGAAACAAAGAGTATTTTAAAGGTATCGGCAAAATTGAATTTGAAGGTAAAAACAGTGATAATCCTCTATCATTCAAATTTTATGATAAAGATAAGATGATTGGTGGAAAAACAATGGAAGAACACCTTCGTTTTGCTTGTGCATATTGGCACAGTTTCAATGCAAATGGTACAGATCCTTTTGGTGGACCTACAATAGAATTCCCTTTCACTGATAGTGATCCTTTAAAAGATGCTGTAAATAAATCAGATGCTGCATTTGAATTCACAACAAAGATGGGAATGCCATATTATTGTTTCCACGATGCTGATGTAGCACCTCATGGTAAGAACATGGATGAATACCAGAAGAATTTACATGACATGGCTAAAGAGCTCAAAAAAAGACAGGATGCAACTGGTGTGAAATTGCTTTGGAACACAACCAATGCTTTCAGTGATAAAGTATTTATGAACGGTGCTACAACCAATCCTGAATTTGATGTAGTGGCAAGAACTGCTCTTCAGATCAAGACTTGTCTTGATGTTAACGTTGAACTTGGTGGTCAGAACTATGTATTCTGGGGTGGCCGTGAAGGTTACATGAGTCTTTTGAACACAGACATGAAGAGAGAAAGAGAGCATCTTGGAAGAGCTTTGACAATGGCTCGTGATTACGGAAGAAAAATTGGATTCACTGGTAACTTCTTAATTGAACCAAAACCAATGGAACCTACTAAACACCAGTATGATTATGATGCACAGAGTGCAATTGCTTTCATCAAAGATTTCGGTCTTGAAAAAGACTTCAAATGTAACATTGAAGCTAACCACGCAACATTGGCTGGTCACACATTCGAACATGATCTTCAAGTTTGTGCTGATAATGGAATGTTGGGTTCTGTTGATGCAAACCAAGGTGATGCTCAAAATGGTTGGGATACAGATGAATTCCCTTCAAATGTTTATGAAACAACTAAAGCAATGTTGGTAATTTTGAAGAATGGTGGTCTAAATAAGGGTGGTTTGAACTTCGATGCAAAGAGAAGAAGAAACAGCACAGACAATGAAGACTTATTCTTAGCACACATCAGTGGTATGGATTCATTCGCTCTTGGATTAGAAATTGCTAATAAAATCATTGAAGATGGTAAGTTTGACAGTTTTGTTGCAAATCGTTACTCATCATTTGATTCTGGTAATGGTCAATTGTTTGAAGCTGGTAAGATGGATTTAGAGACACTTGCAGCTTTGGGCAACAAGGACATCAAACTTGTTTCAGGTAAGCAGGAATACTTAGAATCTTTATTAAACATGTACATGTTCAGATAATATAAATTCTAGTTTATAAAAATACTTCACTTGATGGTATACTTTAAAAAATATCATCAGGTGATTTTTTTTATACAATAAAATATATGCATAAATTAATTTTATTTATATTTTATGTAATTTTTTTCAATATTTAAGCTTTAAAATTTTACTAAAAATATAGTTAACTTAAACAATTTTCGTAGCAAATTGAATAATTTTCTGTTAAAATAACAACAATTTGATTGAACTTTGATTAAAAATTTAATCGTTTTAGGAGAAAATTTTTAGATGAAATTTTTTGATATTTTATCTTTCAATAAAAAATTGAACAGGTATATTTGCTCTCTGCTGTTGATAATGATGTTTTTGGTCTCTTCAAATCCAATATTTTCAGATGAATCAGTTAAAATATCTTCATATGATGATGGTGGCTTTTATATCTTAGATGACGACAAAACTGAAATTGGCGGATATGCTTATGACCTTCAAGCTGCTTTGAACCGATACCTTGATTGGGATGTAACTTATATTCTTGATAACTGGAGCGATTGCTTTGAAAGTATCAATGATGGAAAGACAGACCTTCTTTTTGGTGTTTTTCAGACTGACGAGCGAATTCAGCAATACAGCTTCAATAAAACTCCTATAGCAATGATGAGCAGTTATATAGTAGCCAGAGAGGACTTTGAACTATTGGATGGAGATTACAGCAAACTTGAAGGAAGTTCATTTGGACTTGTGGAAGGAGCTGCAAGCTCTCAAAAAATCAAAGCTTTTTTAGAAGAGAGTGATGTAGATGTGAACTACGTTGTAGGAAATACTACAAAAGATCTCAGAGAGAAGCTCAGCAGAGGTGAGATTGATTATTTCATATTGAACACAACAGTATTGATGGATGATGAGAAGATTGTTCAAAAATTTTCACAGGAACCGATGTATGTTATGAGCAGAAAAGACAAAGCTTATCTGCTAGATGCTTTTGATGCCAGTATGGAGAGACTGAACAAAGTAAATCCGACATTTATGGAAACTCTTCTTTCAAATACATACACAGACAAATCACGGATTTTAAAAAATTTATTGAACTCCAATGAAATTGAATTCATAAGAAATGCAGATGTCCTGAGGTGTGGGGTGATTGAAGATAACCAACCCTTTTATTACAGGACTGTTGACGATAGCAACATTGGCTTGATAGTCTCACTTGTGAATGAAATATCTAAAGCATCAGGCCTGCAGATACAGCTAGTGCCTTTTGCTGATAGGGAATCTGAGCTTGAGGCATTGAAGAATGGCGAGATTGATATGCTGAGTAAGTTTCCAAATGATTATCATACAGCCAGTGAATATGATTTAAACCTATCTGTTCCATATCTTGAATCACAGGTTACAATCATTAAAAATAGATTATCGTCCCACGAAGATGGAAAAGTTTATGCAATCCCTTATGAAGTCGTAAATCACACTGAAGAAATCAAAAAAAATCTCAGTGATATTGAATTGAAGTATTATGAAACTCCACAAGCTTGCATTGATGCAATAAACATTGGAGAGGTCAGTGGTGCAATAATTGAGGATTACAACATTCTGCAGAACAAATGGGAATTAAAAAATACAAGAAACCTTGATTCTTTTGTTGCAAATGGTGTGTATCTGACCCACTGTTTTGCTGTAGCAGAGAAAATTGATCCAACTTATCTTGATGTAATTGATAAAGCCATATCTACTTTAGATACAACAGATATAAACTTCTCTCTTATTGATGAGGAGCAGTCAACATATTCTCAGCATCTCTTTCAAGCATTCTTTTCAGAGTATAGAGTTGAAGTATTCACAACTGCAATTTTTCTCTTGATTGTTTTGATTTTCCTGTATTATCAAAATAACAAGACAGCCAAAAAGAATGAGGAGCTGAGAGAAGCAAATAAAAGAGCAAATGAAGCATCTAAAGTTAAATCAGAATTTCTTGCCAATATGTCACATGAATTGAGAACACCACTGAATGCCATAATTGGTTTGAACCTTCTGTTGGAAGAGAGTCTTGATGAGAGAGATATTGCTGAGGATTACGTCAAGAAGATAGATCAATCATCAAAGATATTGCTCTCTATTATAAATGATGTACTGGACATGTCAGCAATTGAGTCGGGTAAGTTGAAAATTGCAAATCAGAAGTTTAATTTGAAGGAAACAATATATTCAGTTACAAACATCTATTACCAGCAATGTGAAGATAAGGGAATTGATTTTAAATTCAACATGTCAAATATTGAGTATGAATCTTTGATTGGTGATAGCTATAGAATAAGACAGATTCTTCTGAATTTGCTCTCAAATGCTGTAAAGTTCACGGAAAAAGGTGGAAGTATCGTTGTCAGCTTGGATGAAGCTGTAGAGCAAGATGATGCAGTTCTATATCTGAGTGTCAGTGATACAGGATGTGGAATCAGCTCTGATCTGCAAGAAAGACTGTTTCAGAAGTTTGAACAGCAAGATGCTACCACTGTGAGAAGATATGGTGGAAGTGGCCTTGGCCTGTCCATCTGCAAAAGACTTGTAACGCTGATGAATGGTGATATTGATGTTAAGAGCCAGGTAAATGTAGGAACTACTTTTACAGTTAAAATTCCTCTGAAAATTAGTTTTGAGGATGAAAAAGTTTCAGCATTTGAGATAAAAAAACTAGATGTACTGATAGTAGATGAGGATGAAACTTCCTGCCGCTATATCTCCTCTATTTTGAACAGATGGAACATCAAGAATGAATACTGCACAACAGAACATTTGGCTATAAAAAGCATCAATGACAGAAAGAAGAATCAATGTGAGTATTCTCTTTTCATTGTGGATATGAAAATAAACCAACTTGAAATTTTCAAAAACATCAGGGCATCGATTGAAAACAAACTCTGCATGGTGATAATAACAGGCTATGATATTGATGAATACAAAAAACATTCACATTACCTTGGCTCTGAAGCTTTCATCAGAAAACCAATATTTGCATCAGAACTCTTTGATAAGATAATCTCAAATTTGAATTGTGTTAAAATTGATAGCAAGCAGGAAGCAGCAGATGTTTCAGATTTGAGACTTGATGGAATGAAAATTCTTCTTGCTGAAGATAACAAGATGAATCAACTTATAGAATCAAGACTTCTGGAGAAAAAAGGTGCTCATGTTATTATTTCTGAGAATGGAGAGCTCGCTGTGAAAGAAATTGAAAAGGGCGAGACTCAATTTGATGCAGTTCTTATGGATATTCAGATGCCTGTTATGGATGGATATGAGGCCACAAGAAGAATCAGAAATCTAGACAGTGATTATGCAAAAGATATTCCAATCTATGCAATGACAGCTAATTCTTTCAATGCAGATGTTAAGAAGGCCACTCAAACAGGAATGAATGGACATATCTCAAAACCAATTGATACCAAAGCTCTCTTTTCAATCCTGTATAATTTAAAGAACAGTAAAGAGTGAGAGCTCAATTAAAATAAATATCAAGACCAGTATGAAATGCCTATCTCTTTTTCAATTCAAAGAAAACTAATCCGTTATATCGAATTAAACCAATTTTATTCAATTATTGGTATAATTAAATAAAACGTTTTGCGTTTTTTCTTATTGAATGCTGATCTAAGTTGTTCGTGCATAAATATAATCTGATTTAATAGATCATTTGTTGATAAAAAAAACTTCAAACTACTGTTAATTCTTTGTAAGCAGTATTTTAAAGAAACACAACCCCAATACTCTGCATTAAAATCGATACATTCAAACTCAAATTTTGAGAGAGCTTTAAAACTATATTGAAAAAAATATAGGGAAAATTTTGAAATTTATTCCTTGACAAATATGCAAT
>JBFHKM010000097.1:0-12084 GCA_041595335.1 Sphaerochaetaceae bacterium | reverse complement strand
CAGCAAAACAATAATTATAAAAATTGAAGTTGAACAATATTGATGAAACATTGATTATTCTGAGACAGATTATATCACTGATTTTATTGAAGTATGAATGGAAAACAGTGATGTACAACTCCTGTACCTTCTTTTCAGATGCAGGATACTCACCTATCTTCCTATGAATAGATAAAATAAGACAAAAAACATCCCATTTCTTTTACAGAAAGGGGACTGTTTTTTCATAAAATTATCTACTTAAAAATCTTTCAAAGATACTAAAGTTCAATTAAATCAGAAAGTTTCTCTGCCATTGCTAAAATGTCTTTTCCTTTTGTAAATTGAAGACAAGTTCCACTTGGATATCTTGTTTTCTCTACCCATCTTTCCGGGATTGATTTCAAGCCATATTTAGCTCCTAGGATTGCGCCAGCAACTGCACCAATAGTATCTGCATCACGTGCATAATTACTTGCTAGAATAAGTCCTTTCTTAAAATTAGAATGTTCTAACTTCAAGCAACCAATTGCAGCAGGAATCGCTTCTGCGGTAGTTGCCCATGTTGTACATTTTAACTCGTCATGAAGAGGCATCCAAGAATTAAGAATATCATAATTATGCTCTTTCAAAATTTCTTCTGTTCTTTGAAGTTCATAATAAAACCAAGAATCTTCGTTGGCATAGTTTTTAACACAATCAAATATTTCATCCCATTCACTGTCTACCATAGCAAGTGAAATAGCAGCAGCAACTGCCTGGGCACCCCAAATACCATCTCTGTAATGACTTACCTCTGCATCTATTTTAGCCATAGCTGCTGCTTTTTCAGGATCTCCCGCACATACAATACCAACAGGAGCTATTCTCATAGCAGCACCATCACTCATATGGAATGTGTTGAATTTTCCGCTGATTGGTGGAACCAATCCTTTCTTCAAATTATTAGCTGCCTGCTTCTCGCTTGCACCACCCCTTGCAAATTCATCTTGAACAGCAACATTCTGCATCCATGATTCAACAACAATATCTGTTGTCAATTTACCTTTGCATTCGATTAATGTTTGAGCTGTCAGAAGGCCAAATTCAGTATCATCAGTGCTCCATGCTGCTCCTTTGTTGAAATCAGTTGTCACACCATAAGAACTTCTGTTATCATCTTTTCTTGCAGCATCTCCAAGGCTATCTCCAATTGCTAGACCAATCAAAGCTCCACATGCTCTATCTTTTAAATATTCTTCACTAAATTTTTTGTTATCTTTCATATTTTATTCCTTTTCTATATCACAGACGTGTAAATTACCATAACTGACTCTTCCCCTTTGATATTGAGCAAGTCCAATCATTCCATAGGTAAAATCATCATCACAGATAGATATACATTTATCACCAATTGATGCGCTCAATTGGTCCTTTTCAGCTTTGAAGCTGTAAATATTTTCCTCTTTTAAATTGATATCAATTTCAACTTCTTTTAGAACTTCAAAAGTTCCTCTATCATTCTTTGCTATTACAAATTTATTGCCGTATATACCAGCGTAATAGCCTCTTTGAGCTCCTTGAATTCTCAACCCAAGAAGAGCACATTGACCATTATCAATTTTGATAGGAGCTGATACTTTTACATCACGTGTGAAATAATTACCAGTTACAGCTTCACAATGATCAAGACACATAGAAGTCAAATATTCACCTTCAACATTCCAACCGCCATGATTGATTGAGAAAGGTGTTATGGTTTCAAATTCCTTTTTCTGTACTTTCATATCAATTGTATAATCACAATTTCCAGAGATTTTGAAATCATCAAGATAAAGACATCCATAATCTGGAGCTTTGGCTCTTGAATTGCTTTCAACTATCAATCCAACTTCATCAATTATTCCGCCATCTACCTGAGGAATCACAAATTCAACCTTTGTCCACTCTCTCTCTTGTAATGTGATAGCAGATATATAAATATCTTCTTTTGTAGATGTATTTCTTACATAAGAATTGATTATAAAGTTTGAACCTTTATTCTCAAATTTATCGCTGTAGATATACATCTCCACTGTCTGTCCACTGTAAGCTACAGGAGAAAAAGATGGAGAATATCGTACATCATCAAAATCTTCGGCTCTGTAGAAAGGCTTGTAATAAATCTTAGTAGATTTACCTCTTGTTAATCTGTTGTAAATTACTTTAAGAGAACCACTGCCTGTGTGTGCAATTTCATCTTCATGACTCAAAGAACATTTATTGTTTGAGATTCTAAATCCATGAGTTGATCCTGGAAGTTCAAAATCAAAATTGATCTCACCTTCCTTGATTGCAACACAATCATCTACTTTCTTTTTATCTAGTTGAAGTGATTGTGATACAAGTTTCTTGGTATACGTTGGAACATCTAAAATATTTAAATATCCACTGATTCCAGAGAGAACGATTGAATCATTGATTGGATCTCTATATTTGGATGGTATTGCATCAAGTCCTTGAGCCACTCCCATAATAGATCCAACATTACCTGCATTGCAGTCGGTATCCCAACCTGCCATTGTTGCAATTTCAACGGCTTTTTCAAATGTCCTTCCATATAACATGGACATTATGCAAACTCCAGCATTAGGAATAATATGACATACACCTTCATATTTATCATAACCCCATTCTTCGAAGAGATACTCCATACAGGTTCTCCAAGAATCAGGATTCTTTCTATGAAAATCCATCACGGCATTAACAACTTTGCTATAAAGACAATCAGATGGGATTGTACTCAATCCTTCTTTGATTATCTGTTCAACATCACTGCATTCATATGCTTTAGAAATACAGGAGGCAATGAACATAGCACCATAAAGACCATCTCCATCATGTGATACACTTGCTGCAGTTCTAGCATACTCAGCTGCTTTTTTAGGTTTACCAGGAAGAACAAAGCCCCAGGTATCTATAAAGATCTGACCACCTATCTGCTCTGCTCTGATCTTTCCATTTGTCTCAATGCTTCCACTATCTGGAGGCATTATTCCATTCTTCAAGTTCAGATAAGCTGTATGTTCTGTAGAAACTCCATAGCCACCCCACCAAAACATACCCACACCCTCTCTTGAGTAGTTGAGCCATGTTTGAGCTACATCCATAGGATCTAGTGTACTTTTATTCAAGCTTCCATCATCAAGAGCTCTTAAAAAGAAAACAGGGCCATTGACATCATCATCTGCTGCAAAATTCTTATAATCCATCACATAATGATCAATGTCTTTATAGACTCGTTTTATTCTCTCATAGCTCCAGATGGTTGGTTCTACAGGAGCACCAAGTCTAATTCCTATATTCATGCCTAAGAAACCAGCATATGTTTTATCTATTTGTTGCTTCAAATTCATCAAGATATCATCCTTTTGGTGATATATTTCCACTCTCAAAAAGAGAGTGGAATATAAAATCTAATCTAGTTGAGTTGCGATGTATGTACCAATCTCATCACCACCAGCTGCATTCCATTTAGTTACAAATTCATCAAAGTCAGATATTGGTTTGTTCCCTCTGATAATCTCTGTTGAATATTCAATATAAAGTTTGTCCATAGCATCTTTAAGAGGAAGTAAATCTTCAGGAAGAAGTACATTTGTATCAGGTGCGAAATATTCATTCATCAAAGTCAATGAATCATAAGCAGGTTGGCTCATTATCTCACCTTCAACTTTACTCATATCAAGACCATTTAAAGTTCCCCAGAATCTTGACCACCAAGAAGAATAAGAATCAGTCAATACATATTTTCCACCTTCCATGTTGTAGCTGACACCCTTCAAGCCTAAAATGTCTATAACTCTACCTTCAGGACTTGCCATATAATCTAAAACTGCCCAAGCTGCATCTTTAACAGTTGAATCTGCATTGATTGCAAATCCTCTTGTTTCTTTTGTAACATCGGTGCTCTTGAATTTCTGGCTTATGCCCTTTGCAGGAGGAAGAACAACACCCTCTGAACTCTCACCATTTGTCTGAATCATTTTATTGTTGTAGATATTTATAACAGCACCTGCTGTTCCAATTATCATACCAGATTTACCTTCATAGAAAGCTTTTTCTTTGGTTTCCCAATTCTTTGTTAGATAGTTGTTATCTAAAAGACCTTCTTTATAAAGTTTTGCATAGAAAGCTAATTTGTTTTTCTCACCTTCAGTAACCTTAGAATAAACCCATTTTCCATCTTCCTTAACTAAAGTAGATGTGATTCCAAATGCATGGTTGAATACTTCATCCATTTTATCAGTGTTACCTGCTACAGTTAGAGGCCATTCACATAATCCTTCATTCTTCATTTCAAGAAGCAATTTATAATAGTTATCTGGAGTTGGATTATCCATGAAGCCTTTGCTTGCATCCAATTCATTGAACCAATCTCCTCTAACGATTGCTTCGCTTGTTCTCTGTGGAGCCAACCAAAGTAAGTAAGGATAGTTTTTCATTCTTTCAACATTATGTTGATCCATTATTGATTTAACATTTTCAGAGCTTTCAATATATGGAGTCAGATCTTCAAGCATACCTTCCTGTGCAATTGCAGTATCTCCACCTTGGAAGTAAATTAAATCAGGACTGATTTGACCTGTTCTGAATGCAATAGGTACAACAGTTGCATAAGAGCCAACAGGAGCTTCTAAAATTTCAAGGTTGATATATTTACCTTGTTTTGCAAGGCCCTCTTCAATCTCTTCAGCGAGTTGAGCCATTCCTGCATCATTAGGATTTACATCCTTACATAGATAAGTAACGGTAACCGGATTTTCTTTTGTACCATACATTGATCCACCTGCAGCAGCTGGACTTGCTTCTTTTGCTCCACTAGCAAAACTTGGCATCAAGAACATTGATGCTAAAATAGTAACTAAAACTAATTTTTTCATTACGAACTCCTTTTTTTATTCTTTTACTGAACCTGAAAACACATCTTTATTGTAATATTTCAAAACAATCGGATAGACACATAAAATTGGTACAATCGCAACCACTATAGTTGCAGCCTTCAAACCTCCATAATCAACTTTAGCAAATTCGTTATAATCCATAACGTTCTGCTGACCAATTAATTTAACTGTGTTTCCTAGGACAACGAACTGTCTTAAAATAACCTGTAAAACTGTCTTACTTTGATCCAGTATGTAAATACTTGCTTTAAAGTACTCATTCCATCTAAGTACTGCATAGAACATGGTTATTGTTGCTATTCCTGCTTTAGATAATGGAATTATAATATTTTGTAACAATCCGATATCACCAAGACCATCAATAACGCCTGCTTCCACTATATCTTTTGGAACTGCTTCAAAATATCTCATCAGAATCACCAAATAATAAACATTGACACTTGTAACTAAAATTACTGACCATCTGGAGCCCATCAAACCAAGACTTTGAACAACCAAGTATTCAGGGACAAGGCCTGGATCAAAGAGCATCATTGTTATAAGAAATACCATAATTGGTTTTTTCAATGTCAATTTCTCTCTTGTAAGTCCATATGCAGCAAGAGATGTCAATGTAATATTTATCAATGTACCAACTACTGTAATCAGCAAAGAGTTGAATATACTTTTCATCAATACAGGATGGTTGAAAACTATTTTAAAATTTATGAAATCAACATCTTGTGGTATGACTCTCAATCCACTCATTGCAGCTGATGCTGTAGGAGATGATAAAGATTTTGCAAATATGTTTAAAATTGGGACCAACATAGTAAGTGATATAAGAAGCATAAATACTACAAGCAAGGTCTGAGTGAAAATATTCGTACGTTTTCTCATGACCATACCCCCTGTCCTGTCAATCTTTTAGATACAAAATGTGTGATGAGTACAAGAAATACTCCAACAAAACCTTTTATAACACTTACAGCTGTTGCTAACGAATACTGACCACCTTGAATACCAATTCTATAGATGTATGTATCTAGAATATCAATTGAAGATAAAACAGCATTGTTTGAGAAGTTCAGTACCTGATCAAAACCTGCATTCAAGAAAAATCCTAAGTTCAAAATAAACATCGTTACCATTGGTACTGCTAAAGCTGGAATAACAATATATCTGATGATATGCCATCTATTTGCTCCATCTATTTCTGCAGCATCAAATAAAGAATGGTTTATGGAGATTATCGTTGTAAAATATATAATTGAATCCCATCCTAATGATCTCCATGCTTCACAGAAATACAGTACCCATTTGATTTTCGAGTTATCTGTCATGAAGTCTATTGGAGCTATATGAAACATTTCCAATATGTTATTTACTCCACCTTGAAGAGAAAGAGAGCTTATCCAGATACCAGCAATTACGATCCAGGATAAAAAATGGGGTAAATAAGATATTATCTGAACACCCTTCTTTACATGACTTCCTTTTATTTCATTCAATAAGATTGCAAACATCGGGAAAACTGGAAATAGTAAGATGTATTTCATAAAGCTAATTGTAAGTGTGTTTTTTACAATCTGTTTGAAATCTGGTGACTTAAAAATCATTCTGAAGTACTTCAGTCCAACAAAAGTCCAAGCCTGTCTGGAACTATATTTATAAAATGCCAATCTCATATTGAAGATAGGAATCACTCTAAATAATATAAAATATACAATGGTAGGTAAAATCATCAGATATATGATTTTTTCACTTTTGATTTTATCAAATAGGGTTCTATTGCTCAAATTTTTCAAATTATCTCTCCTCTAAATTTCAACATTAAGTAATGGAGCATGCTGCTGTGCACCATAAACATCCCTATCAAAACAAGTTCCACTTGCTACTTTTCTGTTCAGTGTGAACTTGATACCTTGGGCCTTTTTAAAGAAAACAATGCTCTTAACATCTTTCTCTTCCAATTTATATAATTTAGCTATGTTGCTGACTGTAAAAAAATTAGAATCAACAACTGCTTGATAGTTATCAACATCATCAAATAAGATATCAAACGTCACTTGAAAAGGACCACTGTTTTTACTTCTTAAAACTTTTGCTAAATCAACCAATCTTCTACTCATTTTCAACCTCGATATATTTAATTGGAAAGAGAGATTTAGGATCATCAACTTCCATGAGATGATAAACAGAAAATGCATAGACAGCTCCAAATTCTACATCACTTGGTGCGAATGGAAATGCAAGATTTCCAGCAGTAGATTTTCTATCTTCATAACCATAATGAAGAAATGTTGATCTGCAGGAGGCACATATTGCTGAAGACAATTTTTGAGTTTTAGAAAGGACTTCAAATAGAACTCCAATTTCATATCCTTCAAAACTTTCTGTCTCTAACTCTCCCATAACTCCATTTTTCCCATAATTGATAAAATTTATTGTGTAATCATCTCTATCAATCTCACTGTACTGTTCCCATATACTTTCTTTAACAAGTTGCTCAACTTCTTCAATCCTCTCAATCAACAGAGGATCTCTAACACCAGCTATTACAAAAGTTCTGTATGCAACTTTCTTTGCCCCTTCAAGTTTTATAGAATACTGCTCTGTTTCTTCTAATTTACTATTTGATACACGAACTCTGTTGCTGGAGATCTGTGTGAAATCACAGTCTTCTAAATTCTGAACAATACCAGGTCCATGTAACAAGAATGGATGGTCTTTTTCATAAAATGTATGTGCAGCTACACTTACAGTGCTGCAGCTTCTTCTTTCATCTAGACTGTAAACATCAAAATAATCATCATATATCTCACCCATCATGCAATCTTTGGTTGTTCCAGGATCACAGCAGAGAGCACCACACTCCAAAATTTTACCTAGATGATAAGAAAGAGCTTTTGAGCATCCTTTGAATACACCAAAAGCTGCAAAAGGTGATGGATCATAAGCTCTGCCACATATAATTAAATTTGCACCATTTTCTAGTGCTTCAAGAATTGGTTCCATTCCCATCTGAGCAACAACAGTGTTGGTCTCCTTCAAAGAATCAGAATCAAGAAAAGGAACTTTATCACCTAATGGAGTCACTTTATTTTCATCCATTTTTTTTAGGATGAGGTCTTTAGGAATGTCTGCACTTATCACAGCTATCTTAAGATTTTCTATTTTATTTTCTGCAATAATTTCATTTACAATATCCAATGTCCAATCAACATGAACTTTAGCTCCACTACCTCCGGCAGAACCAATGATACATGGAATATCGAGTTTTCTTGATCCAAGGATCAGACGTTGAAGGTCTTTCTTGCATGCTTGCTTGCTAACAATAGCCACTCCAGCACCTAGCTTATGAGGACCTGCATCAGTAGATCCTGCATCTACTATTATTGCATCAGGTTTCATCTTCAAACCATTTTCAAATGATTTGCTAGGAAAACCATATCCAAGTATTCCACATGGCGATAATATTTTTATTGACATCTAAACTCTCTCTCCTAAAGTTTTTTAACTGAATCTCGTATTTTTAATTTTGTTTCTAATTTAATATTTGTAATTTCATCATTTCCATTTATTTGATCTACCAGCATCATTGCAGCTGTTCTACCCATCTCATATTTCTGTTTTTCCAACGTTGTCAAACGAGGTCGAATCATATCTGTCAAAATAATTCCATCAACACCAACGATTGATATATCTGATGGTACATTGATACCCAATTCAAACAATTCATTGACCAAACTTATTGCAAAGAAGTCGTTGGAACAGATGATTGCAGTTGGTTTGTTTTTCATATCTGCAAATGTTTTTGCGAATTTTCTTCCTTCTTCTATTGTTGCATCCAAGTGGAAAATGAACTCTGGATTTACCTCAACTCCTTTTTCGTTTAAAAATTGTGAATATGAATTGATTCTGTTTGAATACTCTCTCTCACTGTTTGCAAAATGAGGATCTATTATTGCTATATCTCGATGACCTTGTTCAAAAAGATATTTCATTATTTTATCAATACCTGTAGCGGTATCAGTTGCAACTCTTGAGAAAGGTAATTCTTTTTTAGAGGAAGAATTACCTAGCAGAATGCTTGGAATATGAGTTCTTTCAATGGCCTCTGCCATTTCATCTTTTGTATTGATAAGTATTCCTGCAATTTTATTCATTTCAGCAATATGTAGATATTTAAGTTCTGTTTCTCTTTTGAAATAAGTACTGACAACAAGCAAACTGTAATCAACACTATCAAGATAATCTTGAGCACCTTTAGATACTTCTGCCCAGAAATAGTTTGAAATATCTGGAATCAATAGGATGATAGTTTTTGTTTGATTTGTTCTGAGAGAACTGGCCAAAGAGTTCTTGATATAACCAAGTTCATTAGCAGCTTTCATTACTTTTTCTTTTGTATCTTTACTGACTCCATAATCATTTTTGGAGAAAACTCTTCCAACTGTACTCTTTGATACGCCAGCTTTTTTTGCTACATCTATAATTGATGCCATATAAACAACCACCTTTTTGGGAACGTTCCCAACTATTGATTATATGATATCATCATCATTCAGAATTTTGCAAAGAAAAATCATAAAAAAATTGATTCTCGTAAAATTATTCACTTTTCTGAAGACAATTACTTATCAAATTTATAGTATTTATGAGATTTTAATTAGAATTTTCAAGCAATTTTGAACAAAAAACACAAAGCTACATGAATAATATTGGACTGATTTCAATTCAAAAGATTCTATTTTTTGAGAAATATGGGTTGATATTTTCTATTCCCACGGCTTATGATTTCTATCATATTCCTCAATTGTTTCATTGCTTACAATACTCTTTCCACATTTATTGCAGTCACCACAACCGTTGCAAGTGAGTCTTGCAGCGCACTCAATGCATTTCTCACGAAAATGAGGAATATAATGATTTTCAAACGGTGTGAAGAACTCATCATGAAGCTTGTAATCTATGTCTTTTCCCTTGAAAGATAACCCACTCTTATAAGCCTGAGAGGCCTGGAGAGTCTTACCTTTAAGGTTGTATGTCTTGCCATCTTTAATAAAAGTATTTCCCGTTTCTGTAAAATTGAAGGTCACACCATACTTTTTACACTGCTCCTTCAAAGAGACAATCCACTCATAATGACATGGACGAGATCCACCATAATTCTCTCCACCACAGATGACCATTTCAATTTGATTTGTTTTTAGGTAAGGCTCAATATTTATTGGACTCAGTATAGGAGCTAACATCAAACCTTTATGCTTGAATGGAAGGTTTAACAATATAGGTATTCTCTCATCAGCTTTCTCTTGATTCTCACAAGTAACATTGAAAAGCATGTTTTCAGTATCCCACTGTCCAAATTCATCACCAATATTTTTAGGTAGATGAGCTTCTATTCTCTCTGCCCTCTTTGTCAAAACATAAAATTTTAAAAGAGGTCTCAATCTCATCATCTCCCACGCTTCATCACGGAATTCATCAGCACCGCTGAAAAAGAAATCTGATGTCATGCAAACTCTGAGAGTCTCACCATCTCTGACTTTATATATTCCATTCTTATCACGTTGAAGAGGATAATTAAAATTGTTTGTCTTTTTACAGATTGAGCTATCTATGCTTTCATTATGTTTTTTATCCAAATAATACATATAGCAATTATCACAGCCTTCGCTGTATTTGATGCAGCCGTGCCATGGGTTCCAAATGTCATGCATAGTTTACTCCTATTGATGTGATATGAAAAAATAACAAATATACAAGGTAAAATCAACTTAGATTGTGGAGCATCCATAGAAATGCTCAAATTCAGCAGAATTTAGTACATCATTTCAGAATTCTTACTATATTTTAAATCCTCAATATAAGCCTATTTCTTAGATTTTTAGATTTTTAAACATCATCGAATATAATAAATTAGTTTGTTTGTATGGTTCATTCACGATATTTTGTTAAAAATATTATTAAAAATCTCAAATTACTTGCTTTATATCATACTTGTATTTAAACTGAGTAAGTTGCTTTAAATCTTTTTAGTTACAACTATCTTGTTTTAAGCAACAATAAAACCAACTTTTATGGAGGGGACTATGCCTACACCACATAATGAAGCAGAAAAAGGCCAAATTGCAAAAACAGTTTTGATGCCTGGAGATCCACTAAGAGCAAAATTTATTGCTGAAACATTCTTAACAGATGTTAAACTATTTAACAACGTTAGAGGAATGCTTGGTTATACAGGAAAGTATAATGGAAAAGAAGTCTCAGTAATGGGCCATGGAATGGGTATCCCATCAATTGGTATCTATTCTTATGAACTATATGATTATTATGATGTTGAAAACATCATTCGTGTTGGTTCAGCTGGTGGTTTGATTGAAGACTTAAACTTATTCGATGTAGTTCTTGCAACAAGTGCTTATAGCCCATCAACATACGCTAAAGAATTAGCAGGTTATACAGAAGATGTATTATCAGGTGATGAAGGTCTATTGAAACAACTTGAAGAAAATGCTGCTAAACTTGATATACCTGTTCGTAAGGGATGTGTTTGCTCATCTGATGCTTTCTACAGACCTTTTGATGATGAAATCAAAGCAAGATACAAAGAACATGACGTAATTGCTGTTGAAATGGAATACTTCGCTCTTTGTGCCAATGCTAGAAAATTAGGCAAGAAAGCTGCATGTGTTCTATCAATTTCTGATAACATGATAACTCAAAAAGAAACTACTTCTGAAGAAAGAGAAAAAGGTTTCACCAATATGATGAAACTAGCTTTAAGCTTAGCTTAATATACTCTATTGAGATTGAAGACCACCTGCGATGGTGGTCTTTTTTTACAAAGATCTACCAAATATCGATAACTTATTATTCTCGAATATCAAATATTTGATTTGCTTGCTAGATACTTCACAATCAACTTAATTTTTTAGATAAAATCATACAAACCTCAATAACAGTGCAATGATCTTCAATCACTACTTTATTCAGTAAAGTTTCATTTGTACTGAAACATGCTTTTAAGAAAAAAGCTAATAATTTCAAGATAAAAATTAGTTAAAAAACAAAGCCAGATTATTTTACTAATTAGACTCTAGGTAATTATTTATATCAACTTTAATTATTGAAATGTTTCTCTCTGTAGCTTTTCATTAAATCATCCATCGCTTTAGAAAGCGCCAATGCATTTTCT
>JBFHKM010000096.1:0-12108 GCA_041595335.1 Sphaerochaetaceae bacterium | reverse complement strand
ATTAATTATCTCCTAACATCTCCAATTATATTGCAATTCTTAAAAATAAGAAATTATATAATTAAATGATTGTCACAAAAGAAAGTAAAACCTCATCTGTTTTTAAGATGAGGTATAATTTATTCAAATAGAAATATTATTTCAAACCAAGGGCAGCAATTGCAGCTCCAATAGTAGGAGAATTCTCAATACATACAGTTTCATAGTATCTGTGATATTTCTTCACGAGTAATTCCTCTAAATAATAATTTGTATATTTCTCTAAATATTCTGTTTTATAGAATGTTGTACCATCTGCATTGATACAAACAGGATGAAGAGGGTTCTTACCAAATTCTGTTTTAATTATTGCAGCAGTCAAGTTAATTGCAGTTACTTTAGCAGCTCTCTCAATGATAGATTTCAAGATATACCATAGGTTCTCAGCATCTCTTTCATTTCCTTTTACACATCTAACAAGTTTGTATTCTTCATTGAATGGCATTTCTAAATAGTGACTCATCTGAGTTGTGTTTACATCACCAACTTCAGCAAATCTTTTTCCAAACTCCTTAGAAAGAACTCCTTCTTCAACAGCTTTCTTCATTGCAATATTGCTCAATGGACCAAGATAGGCACCACTGATCATCTTTTCAAAAATGTATTGTGTTGGGTCTTTTGTTGTGGAGTTGAACAATTCATCCATCTTACCTTGAGAAGCTTTAAGGGAACCAGATTCTACATTTATGACCTGATATCCATCATTTATATCTGCTAATTTTTTGATGTTGCTATTTTTCTCTAGGTAGGCTGTATTTGTACCTGTACCTAAAATGAAACCAACATATCCATCATATTGTTTATCGTTGGAAGCTGCAGCTTTTCCTGCAAGCAATGTTGCAACAGTATCATTAAGAACAGCAATCTTTTTGTTCTCAACATTAAAGCCTCTGCTTTTTAATTCTGCTAAAAGAGATGCTCCAACTTTCTTACCAATAACTTCAGGAGCTTTTATTTCCTTAGAGAATACCAAAGGAGTTCCATCGTTATCAGCTGAAATAGCAGCTGCATAGCTGAAACAGAATCCAATATAATCGCTCTGATCAATGATATCTTCTACTTGAGTTGCGAATACACCAAAGAATTCTTTAGCTGATACTTCCTTCTTCACACCAGGCATTGGAACCTTTTTGAAGTCTGTGATCTCTGGTTGTGAATTCTCATCAAATTTAACCAAACATGTTCTAAGATTTGTACCACCTGCATCAATAACAATCAGTTTTTTTCCAGGAACCATTGAAGATTTATCACTTATATAAGTAGGAATCATGGATAAAGAACTTCCTTTTTCTGTCAATCCGTCTTCCATTTCTTCTAAAAACAAATCTAACATTTCATCTGTATTAACATTTTCAGGTGAGATTCCCCAATTTGTCAAAAATTCTTTTACTTCAATATTCAAAAAAGACCTCCAACGATTTATAAATAAATCGGTTTATTTTATATTTACAATCATTATGCAAAAATCTTTTTAAATTGTCTACAAAGAAACAAAGAAACTCTTCGAAACTAGATTAAAAAACCTGAGGTATATTTTTTTCAATACAAAACCTCAGGTCCTATTTAATTAAATCTATATATGGATTAAATATATTCGAAAAATTCTATACGTTCTTTTTCAGGTCCTTCTATAAATGCAAAAAGGATATTTCCGTCAAGTTGAATATTGTTAACAGGTTGAAGAATTTTAACACCATGAGATTTGCATCTCTCAAGAATCCCATGAATATCTGTGACATCCAATGCAAAATGGTTGATAACACCATCAATGTGTTTGTAATCAACATCTTCTTTGGATTTATAAAGTTCA
The DNA here is from genome assembly GCA_041595335.1 of Sphaerochaetaceae bacterium. Taxonomy (GTDB): domain Bacteria; phylum Spirochaetota; class Spirochaetia; order Sphaerochaetales; family Sphaerochaetaceae; genus Pleomorphochaeta. The sequence goes on along the minus strand of JBFHKM010000096.1, from coordinate 10,259 downwards.
AAAATTGTGTTTCCAGTTTTCATGAAAGCCATTTCCACTCCATCTACATTTCTGCTGTAGATTTTTTCACATTCCAAAATGTCCTCGTAAAATTTTACAGCTCTTTCCATATTCTCTGTTTTTATATTGATGTGATGAACACCATTAACTTTCATATCTTGTTCCCCTATAATGACAATAATTTCAATTGCTATCTCTACCAATCTTGATGTAATTTATCTTATTATATAGGTGGAGAATATTCAATTAAAGATTCTGCAGATAGATAAAAACTTGTTATCAATCATCTCTTATGAGGGTGTATGTTTTTTCAGTTGGAGAGGATTCAGTATTTGAATCATTTATCTCTAAAGTCAATGTTATGGTATCATCATCTGTGGTATTTTCATTTTCATTGAAGACAAAGTGAAAAACATAGCGTTCATAAGAGTTTACATACCTTATATCAACAATGTATGTATCATCGTCCTCATTTGTTGAATCAGAATTGTAATATACAGATATATCTGGTGCTGAATAATCATCAAGAGAGGCTTCATCTACGACTATTGCTCCATCATCAAAATAACCACTTAAAGAGGAATCATCAGGTGTTGTTGTGGAGTCAATGGAATATATATAGACCAGTGGAACATCATTTCTGTTCACATCCATGATAAGAGAATCATCAGAAAAAGTTATAATCATATTATCATTATCATAACTTGTCCAACTGCCCTCATAATTGTAAGAAGTTGGATTTGTATAATTTTGTATTGTGCTCTCACTATCAACATCAGGGTTGTCTACAGAACTGTAGCAACCACTCAATAACGTGATCAAAAATAATATTGATATAATAAATATGTGTTTTCTGTCTAGCAATTTGTCCCTCTTACTAGATAGTATTTAAAATTCAATACAAATTCAAAAGGAATCAAAGAACTACATCAAAACAACATAAAACAACAATATTTATTCAATATTATATGATTTATCATTAATATTTAAAGAAATTACGTCAATTTGTAAGGTTCCATCACTTTCTGCAGATATTATAAATGTACCCTTCACAACAGCAGGTTCACTGAAAGCTTTACCTTCCACAGTATAATTTGTGACCATAGCCACTTTTGGAAAGATACCACCTAGTGCACCGCTTATTAGCGACATTATGCTCTGATCCTGTTGAAATACAACAGCAGCCACTCCTGTTACAATTGCCTGTCCCTTCACCCAATTATCTTGAATGAGCTGCTCTCTAACGGTTGATCTCATGGGAGATAGCACACTTGAATTATCTGAGTTTTCTGGAAAATATTTTAAATATGATGCCATATCTCCTTCATTCACCACAACTGCATCAGGAAGATACTTACCCTCTGGAACACGTATAGCAATAGATGGAATATCTGAAGAATTGCTAAAAGTAAGAAACTGTGAGGCTGCAACATACGATGTATCTACAATTGCATCTACAGCAGTAGTTACTTCATCAATTGATAAATCATTTGCAAACACTGGAGCTATCAGAGTTATCACCAATAATATAGATATTATTTTTTTCATTGCATCATCCTTGTTCTTTTTTGAATTCTAAATTTGACCTTTTTATGATATAATAGTTTTATGAATATTCAAAGAGAAGAACCTACATTTTTATGGTATGACTTAGAGACTTTTGGATTGAACTCACATTTTGATAGAATTGCGCAATTTGCAGCTATCAGAACAACACTAGATTTTGAACCTATTGGAGATGAATTAGTTTATTATTGCAAACCTAGTAGTGATTACTTACCAAATGTTGAAGCTTGCCTTGTAACAGGAATCACACCTCAAGAGTGTGAAGAAAAAGGAATGATTGAAGAGAGATTCATCAAAAAAATTAATGATGAATTCAGTGTGCCAAACACAATTGTGGTTGGTTTCAACTCAATAAAATTTGATGATGAATTTATAAGAAACGCTTTATATAGAAATTTAGAAGATCCGTACAAAAGAGAATATAGCTATGGCTGCAGCAGATGGGATATTCTTCCTCTAATAAGAGCAACTCATGATTTACGCCCTGAAGGTATCACATGGCCCGAAAGAAAAGACGACGGCACTTTCTCCTTCAGACTTACAGAATTAACTGAAGCCAATAAAATAGAGCAAATTGGCGCTCACGATGCCCTAGTTGATGTTAGAGCTACAATTGCAGTTGCAAAACTTGTAAAAGAAAAGCAACCTAAATTATTCAATTGGAGTTTAAATTTACGAAAAAAATATACAGTTCTGACCAATCTTGCTAAATTAGAAAATGATATGATTGCAGTATGTGATACAAAATTCACAAGCCAATATGGTTGCACTACCTTAGCCCATTCCATTACTGATATTCCTAGCAGCAGCAATGTCTTCATGTTTGATCTAACAAAAGATGTTCAGCCTTTAATTGATGCAGATGTTGATTCTATTTTAGATGTAGATGGACTATTTCATATAGCTGTGAACAAAAGTCCTTTCATAAGTCCAAGCAATGTCATAAAAAAAGCTACTGCAGAGCGTCTGAATCTGGATCTTGAAAAATGCAAAGAGAATGCAGAGATTATCAAAAACAACCCTCAAATTATAAACAACGTCATTCAAGCTGTTGCAAATAATAAGTATGAGATGGCTACAGATGATGCAGATTTTGGTATATACAATGGATTTTTCTCAAATAAGGAGAAATATGTATTTGAACAGATCAAAAAGGCATCTATTCAAGAAAAGTTCAAAATACTGAATAAATCTAAATTTGAAGATGATAGATCATATGATCTTGTATATCGATACATCAACCGAAACTTCGAAGCAGAGTTAAACGCTGAAGAAAGAAAAGAATGGAAGACATTCTGTAAAAACAGGATAAAGAATCCCCCAGAATCAGTTGAAAACAATCTTGAATTTTATGTCAAAAAAATCGGTGAGTATTTGAAAAACGATGAGACATCAGCTGCACAAAGAGAGACTCTTCACAAATTACAGGATTATGGAATACAATTGCTAAAAAGATTAGATTCAGAGGAATTGTAATGGAAAATCCCCCACCACTAGGAAAAAATATACAGAAGTTTAGACAATCAAGACATCTCACTCTCAATATATTAAGTGAACGCTCTGGCGTATCTAAAGCCATGCTATCACAGATTGAAACCGATAAAGTCAATCCAACTGTTGCAACCATATGGAAAATTGCCCGTGGATTAAATGTTGACATTCATGATATCTTGACTGTGGACCCTCAACCAAAAAGAGATTTCATAGTGAATCCAACTTACAATGCAGGACATATAATTGAAACAACTGAGAACGGCGTTACTATCAGAATTTTATCACCATTAAATATGGTAGAAGACCTTGAAATGTATTTATTGACTTTTGAGTCTCATTCCGAACTTCCATCTGAACCTCATTTTGCAGGAACACAGGAATTTTTAACAATAATTAAAGGATCAGTACATGTAAAAGCAGGAGAGAACGAATGTACATTGAAGAAGGGAGACTTTCTTATGTACCATTGCGATATAGAGCATACAATTACCTGTGCTAGCAGCACACCTGCTGTAGTACATATGGTTGTTAGGTATACTCCCGACAAACATTAATAATTGAGGTGTGTACTATTCAAAACACTATAAAATTATTATATTTAATTTAAATTATAACTTGGAGACATTATTATGTTAACAAAATTACCAGCATATATAGAACAATTAGCTGAAATAGATAAAAAACTTTCTTCACCTGATGTAATGAAGGACATGAATGCTTATAAAAAGCTCATGATGGAAAGATCTCATGTAGGCCCAATTGTTGAAGAAATGCAGAACTTACAAGAATTGACAGAGCAACTTGCAGATGCACAAATGATGCTTGAAGATGAATCAGATCCAGATATGATCGAGATGGCTAAGGAAGAACTTTCTTCTTTAAAAAAGGACGTAGAGACATCAAGCAAAAAATGTAAGATGCTTTTGATTCCACCAGATCCAATGGAAGGTAAGAACATCATCATGGAAATTAGAGCTGGAACAGGTGGTGATGAAGCTGCACTATTCTCAGCTGATTTATTCAGAATGTATTCTCATTATGCAGAAACAAAGAATTGGAAAATCGAAATCATGAGCAGCAATGAAACTGAACTTGGTGGATACAAAGAAATTGTATTCTCTATCAGTGGAAAAGATGTTTATGGTTCACTTAGATTTGAATCTGGAGTACACAGAGTACAGAGAGTACCTTCAACAGAAAGTGGTGGTAGAGTTCATACATCTGCTGTTACAGTTGCAGTATTGCCTGAAGCAGAAGAAACAGATATTGAAATCAAACAGGAAGACTTGAAGGTCGATGTTATGAGAGCCGGTGGTCCAGGTGGACAGTGTGTTAATACAACAGATAGTGCTGTTAGACTTACTCACTTACCTACAGGTATCGTTGTAATCCAACAGGATGAAAAATCTCAGCTCAAGAACAAAAACAAGGCTATGAGAGTTCTTCGTTCTAGATTGTATGATTTGGAAGAATCAAGAAAACAGAAAGAAAGATCTGAAGCTCGTAAGAGTCAGGTTGGTTCCGGTGATAGATCAGAACGTATCAGAACATACAACTATCCACAGAACAGACTTACAGATCACCGCATCAATTTAACATTGTATAAATTGGAAATTATCATGAGTGGTAGCTTAGAAGAAGTTATTGAACCTCTTAAAGTTGCAGCTGGTGAAGACGCATTAAAGGAACTGTAAATGAGCAAAACTGTACGAGAGTTACTTGTACAAGCTACGGCCTCTCTCAAGGATATTTCAGATACCCCGAGACTTGAGGCTAGAATTTTACTTGAGAGAGCTACGGGGTTCTCTCAGGTTCAGACAATTACCAAATCAGAGGAGCAAATCTCCTCTGATTCTTTATATATGTTTCAACAGATGTTATCTCGTAGACTGAACCATGAGCCAATGGCTTATATTTTAGGTGAGAGAGAATTCTATGGAAGAGATTTTAAAGTAACAAAAGATACTTTGATTCCAAGACCAGACACTGAAACATTGGTTGAGATAGCTATAAATTATATCAATTCACTTGATTACAGACCTTCCGTTCTTGACCTCTGTACAGGAACAGGATGTGTTGGAATATCGGTTGCAGCAGAATGTGATTGTGATATTGCCCTCGCTGATATAAGCACAAAGGCTTTGGAATGTGCTAAATACAACGCTGAGAGCCTTTTAAATCAAAAAACAGACATAATTGAGACTAATCTTTTTTCTAATTGTAAAATCTATGATATAATAGTTAGCAATCCACCATACTTAACACATGAGTGGTGTGAAGAAGCAAGTGAGGAGGTTCAGAAGGAACCAAGACTGGCTTTGGAAGGATTTTCAGAAGATGGACTTTCTTTGATAAGGGATATAGTTAAAGATGCACCATCACATTTAAGTGGTAATAAATCTGCTCTATTTATAGAATGTGACTATCGACAGACTCTTGAATTAAAGAAAATACTCGAAGATACTGGTTTTACTGAAGTAAAAATCTATAAAGATTTGAATGGTAAACAGAGAGTTGTAGGAGGAACTTATGTACGAACAATTAATTGATAAACTACTGATTAAAGCAAAAAAGTATCCTCCAGAGATGCGAGATAAGATACGTAAGGCTGCTATTTTCTCATGCAGCAAACATGAGGGTCAAAAACGCAAAAGTGGAGAACCCTACATCATACATCCTATTGCAGTAGCTGAAATATTGATTCAGTTGGACATGGATGGTGATACAATATGTGCTGGTCTTTTGCATGATACTCTTGAAGATACAACTGCAAACTACAAAGAACTTGAAGAGGACTTTGGGGTCACTGTAGCTGCCCTTGTTGAAGGCGTCACCAAGATTGAAATCTTAAAAACAGACAATAAATCTATTCAGGAAGCAGAGACAATCAGAAAGATGTTCTTTGCCATGAGTAAAGATGCACGTGTTATCATAATAAAACTTGCTGATAAACTTCATAACATGAGAACAGTACAGCACTTATCTCCCGAAAGAAAGAAAGTATTCAGTGAAGAAACTCTTGAAATATATGCTCCCTTAGCAGATAGACTTGGTATCAGCTGGGTGAAAGATGAATTGGAAGATCTTTCATTAAAAGCTATCCAACCTGATACTTTTGATTACATCAACAGCTACTTATTGAGTAAGAAAGGTGAGCAGACAGCTTATTTAAAAAGAATTGAAAAAACAATATATCAAGAATGTGCAAAAGAGAACATGGGCGATATATTGATCTCTTCAAGAGCCAAACATGCCTATTCTGTTTATTTAAAGATGAAGAAGCGTAATAAAGATATAGATGAAATCTATGATTTATTAGGTGTCAGAATTCTATGTGACTCAATCATTGAATGTTATACAATACTTGGACTTGTTCATCGTATATGGCCACCAATTGATGGTAGATTCAAAGATTACATAGCTATGCCTAAGGCAAATAACTATCAGAGTCTTCATACTACAGTCATGGCCCTTGATGGAAAACTTCTTGAGATACAGATAAGAACCAAACAGATGCATGAAACAGCTGAATTTGGTATCGCAGCTCACTGGAAATATAAAGTCAGCAGTGGTTCTCAAGACAACATCGGAAAGGATATGTCTGATGCACAGTTCAACAAGATACTGCACACCATGGAATCATGGAGCAATGAAATTGATGAAAATGAATCATTCATGGAAGATATCAAAGGTGAACTACTTAAAAATACAATCTGTGTATTCACTCCGCAAGGTCACATAGTTGAGTTACCGTCTTTTGCTACGGCCTTGGACTTTGCCTATAAAATTCACACAGAGGTAGGAAATCACTGTGCAGGTGCAAAAGCCGATGGTTCTATAATATCTCTTGATCACAGATTGAAACACACCCAGGTTGTTGAGATACTTACAAGCCCAAAAGCTCATCCACACCTATCTTGGCTTCGTTTTGCACAGACAACAAGTGCTAGAAAGAAGATCAGGGCTTGGTTGAATAAGAATGATCTAAACATCATTGTTGATAAAGATATCATTGCAACTCCTAAGGCAAAACCTGCTCAAGAACAGCAAGATCAAACACACTCAGCATCAATTGTATCTTCTGATGGCAACATCATACGTAATGTTATTGATGAAGGCAAAACAACTTTCAAAGTCGGTGATGAGACAAATATGATGATAACATTGGCTCACTGCTGCAATCCTCAACGAGGTGATAAGATTATAGGATATATAAGCCGTGGACGTGGAATAATTGTTCACAGAAAGGACTGTCCTAATCTGAAAAACATGAAAGAGATCAATGAAAGGTCTGTAGAAGTTGAATGGGAAACAAAATCACCAAAACCAACTCGTAATTTCAGAGTTACAAGCAAGAGAACTTACGATTTATTCAGTGAGATAGAAGGTGCCATCAAAAAGCATCATGCCCATTTGATTGGTGGTAGATTGTATGATGATGATTCTGATAATTCAAGATTGGTTGGAACCTTTACTGTTGAAGCTGATAAAGAAGAATACTTCAAAAAAGCTATGAATGCATTGAAGACAATTCCTTCAATAAATACAGTAAGTATAATAAAATAAGTATTTATTATTTCACAAAATCTTCACATATTCCTTTTAATATTTATGCAGTGGGTATCAAATACCTGCTGCAATATTTTTTATTAGGAGAACTATCATGAAAAAAATTATTTTAACTGCAACATTATCAATTTTTACAGCAGCTGCAATTGCTGCATCTCCATTGGTCGTGGTGAAACCCACTCCTTTGGTTGTTAACAATACCCCAAAAGTATCTTTGATTACAGATACATATATATCCTTCAATCCCTTACTTGAATTGACCAATTCATTGGTAGATACTTCTTCAACTTATGATATAAACTATGGTTTTGATTTCAATGTTCAAAATTATTACAGAGGCTCCAATTCAGGAAGTTCTGTATCATTATCTTATTTAGTAGGTGAAGATTACAATGAATTGAATGTCAAAGCTGGATATGCTTATAAAATCAGTTCAAATTCTAACTTAGAACCATATATTGCAATCTCTCCTGAATTCAGTTTTGCTTTCAGTGATGGAAATGATTCAACAGACCTTGAGACGACATATATTGGGCTTGATGGTGTCTTGGGTCTCAGATATTTTGTATCTGGTAACTCAAACTTTGCACTCAATGCAGGTATTGATACAAGTGCTCTGTACAAACTGACTGATTTATACAATTCAAGCGATGCAGATTACAAGTACTCAGCAACAGCATTTGTTGGATTTACCTTTTCATTAGGAAATAGCAGTGATGATACCAAAAACGCACATCGATAAACAAAATAGCAAGCTATAATAAGAGAATCAATAAATCCAAATCATGATATATCTGTTAACTTATACACATCAATACCAACTTATTATATTTTTTGATATCTTTAATTGTATAAAGTAACTAAAAAAATTATCATTTTTTATTGCTATATTTAGATAAGCATATTATTATAAGTATTAGAAACAAAAAAAACTGATACTTAGATTTGGATTTAATTTGACACTCTCTAAAATTATGTAAATATAGAGTGCATTTATAAATACATAACTTTTCATCACCGAAAAATACATAAGAATTACACACTATTTTCTTATAAAATGTAATCTTTTTATCTATTTTTTGTTATAACTAAGTGAGGAGAACTATTATATATGAAACGCTTTATCTTGTTATTGACAATCATCACTTCTTTATTTGCAATATCTTGCACTTCTGAGAGATTAGAAAACACTCAGAGCTTAAATAATGAAGTACAGCTTTCAGCACAGATAGCCTCAATCGACAGATATGGAAATGTTACTTTGAATATAACTACAAAAGAATTATATTCAAATGGATTCAATTACGGAGATCACCTTTTGCTCGTTGCTGATAATGGCTACATGACAACAGCTATAATATCTACCGAGTATACATTAGAGGAAGGTTCTACCATTTTAAAGACAGGGGTGAATTCACAACCTGTTACTGCCTGCATAAATTATGGCAATATGGCAGAAGAAGGTTCCTTGACTTTGGGTGATAGCATTGAATTGAAGTTAATTGATGCAAGTACTATAAAAAGCTAATAAGAATTAATTTTCTAAAAAACAAGAGCAACCGATTTGGTTGCTCTTATTTTATATCCATTACTGAATTTATAAATCTCTAATCTTCTAGTACCCTGATTATTTCAGGAAGCAATTGCTTCTTTCTAGAGAGAACATTTGGAAGAGAGTATGTCTTATCCTGAATTTTCTCATAAGCCAACTTGTACTCAATAGTATCAAGTCCTGTTGTAAGAAGAATGCTATCCTCTTTGATTACATCAGTAATCATAAACATGGCCCAATCAAGTTGACTGTTGATTCTTACACCATTGAGAGAATCAATATATTTCTCTCTGTAGTTCTCAAGATCTTTTAGAGTTGTAACTTCATACTGTCCAATTCCAATTCTCAAGCCAGCTTCTTTATAAATCTTGAAGTCACTCTTGATAGCAGTACTTGGATCCTGCTTTGCGATTGAAATACCACTCTCAAACATCTTCTGACCGTATTCTTGAAGATTATCTACTTGAGCATATTCACATAGCTTTGCAGCTATTCTCCTGTCTTCTTCTGTTGTTGTAGGACTTCTTAGTATCACAGTGTCACTTATCAAACCAGTGAGAAGAATTCTAGATATGGTATAATCTGGAACCAAGCCATATCTTTCAAAAAGTTCAAATACAATAGAGCATGTTGAACCAACAGGCGCTGATGTAATGAATATAGGATTGTTGGTCTTTGCAGCTGCAAATCTATGATGATCCACAATACCAATGACCTCAGCTTCATTTATTCCTGATACAGCCTGTTCCTCTTCATTGTGATCTACCATAACAACTTTGGTTCGAGGTTTTTCTAAGAAACAACGTCTTGTTACAAATCCTTTAAGTTTATCATGACTGATTACAGGTAGTCCTCTGAAATGACTGTTTGTAAGTGTGTTCTTAGCTTCATCAAACAGTGCATCATAATTGACTGATGGAGGTTCTTCCGATTCTAGAATCTCTTCAACAGGAACACACAATCTTAGAAGACGAAGTGTCTCACTTGTATGTGTCTCTGATAAAAATACTGTACCTTCAAATTTAGAAAAGTCGACCAAACGTTTAATTTTATCGCTCATTCCTGTCAGTATTATTAT
>JBFHKM010000095.1:0-12213 GCA_041595335.1 Sphaerochaetaceae bacterium | reverse complement strand
AGTTATGCATTTATTATTATATTGCATATATAATAGCAGATTGTTGTACAAAAATTATTAGAATTAGCATTTAGATTACACCAAATTTGGATATCAGTTAGCTAAAAATGTAAACATATAAATTATAGCTAATACTTTTCTATTTGTTAAATAAGCCTATTCTAAAACACTGGTCTTTGTATGGCACAATTGAAGTCACTTATTTGTTGTTAGTTATTAAAAGATACACATCATCAATAAAATATACTATGATATGGAAATAAATAGATCTTTTCAGATAGGGAATGGTAAAATATGAATTCACTGCAGATAGAATCCTTCTTAGAAATAGTCAAACAGGGCTCCATAACAAAAGCAACAAAGACACTGTATATTTCTCAGTCCGCACTTTCAAACAGAATGATAGAATTAGAGAATGAATTGAACACAACACTGTTCATCAGAAAGAAAGGCATGCACAAGATCATTCTCACTCCAATGGGAGAGAAATTTATTGACCTTGCCAATGCTTTCATGCGTCTGGAAAATGAAGCTAAAAACCTCAACAAACTTTGCAATACAGAGGTTTTGACCATCGCTGGTGTTGATTCTGTAAACAACTACACTCTCGTCCATTTCTTTAAGAAGTTTGTTAATACAAATGAACAGGTTCAATTGAATTTAAAAACATTCCACTCTGATGAGATATATAATTTGGTTGCGGAGAACAAAGTAGATATCGGATTTACCTTGAAAGAAGTCAAAAAAGAAAATGTAATTGCAAAACCAATCTATCGAGAGCTTATGTATTTAATAGGCAAATCGAACAGCACCTATTATGATTATTATCCCATCGATAAATTGGATCCGAAGATGGAGATATATCTTGAGTGGGCTCCCGATTTTCAACTCTGGCATGATCGTTTTTTCAATCCAGATATAAGAAAGAATGTTCAGGTGAATACAGGTTCCATGCTATCTAAATATTTAGATTCAGATAAAAAGTGGGCTCTAGCTCCAATGTCTGTTATCACCATATTGAAGCAGTATTCTGATATCAAATATTTCCATCTGGAAACAACTCCTCCTCCACGCTACTGCTATATGTTGATCAATAGAAATCTATCAAAGGAGAAGCATCTTTTGATAGACAATTTCATACAGCAGATTGAAGAATATATCGAAACTCAGACTGATATATGCGTATTTGAACCATGGATGGATCAATTCAGCATTCAACCAAACAAAAAGGCTGACACATAGAACCAAATTATGTATCAGCCAGGTATAAAAAATTTAACTATTTATTTCTTTAGTTTTTAAGAAAAGATAGTCATGAAGAAAGTGATGATAACAGGGTTTAAAATATTGATGAATATAACTGTTACAACAGGTAATGTGAACCAAGCTTCAGGAGCTGGACCATTTTCTTCGATAATTGATGACATGTTTGCAATAGCATTTGGAGTCTGTCCAAGCCCAACACCACAGTGTCCAGCAGCCATTACTGCAGCATCATAATCCTTACCCATTGTTCTATAGGTGATGAAATATGCATAGAGAACCATTACCAATGCCTGTGATAATAATATTACAATCATAGGTACAGCAAGTGAAACAAGTGCACTGATGTTCAATGTCATCAAAGCCATTGATAAGAATAAATCCAATGAAACAGTACTTACAAGATTTACTTCATCCATACGTAATTCTTTTTTAAAGTAATCATAAATATTTCTTATTACAAGACCACCAAATAGGTTACCTACATAATATGGGAAATTTAAAGTTGTTAGTAATAATAATTTATGAATGTAAGTTCCTAAGAAAGCAGCAATAAGGATTAAGAAAGTTGTGAACACAATCTGATTTACATCTAATTTAGAAGCAACTTTCTTTTCTGTTTTTGTTTCTACGAAAGATGATTTGAGGTTGTTCTTTAAAATCAATCTTCTAGCTACAGGACCACCAATAATTGAACCAAGTAATAGACCAAAAGTAGCTGCTGCTACACCAACTGTTGTTGCATCAACTGCACCAAGTTGTTCAAGAGAAGGTCCGAAAGAAGCAGCACTTCCAACTCCACCACTCATTGAGATTGATCCCATTGCAATACCTAATAATTTATTCAATCCGAATAAACCAGCAAGTGTTGTACCCACAAGATTCTGAATAATCAAGAATACTACAGCAACTACTGCAAGTACTGCACCACGTTTTCCACTCTTTTTAAGGATGCTGAAACTACATGTGAAACCAATACAGGTAAAGAAGATATCCATGAAGAAATTCTGAAGTGACTTATCAAAATTGATTGTCACACCTGAAAAACCTACAAAGAAAATTAGGAAGGAACACAATAATCCACCAATAACAGGAGCTGGAATAAAGAATTTCTTGAAAAAATCAACTCGATTCTTAATAAAGGTACCAAGTAAAAATACCAATCCTGCAATTCCCGCTGTCTGTATTACATCAAAAGTTAATGTCATGAGAGTTCTCCCTAATATTTGATTTGATTTTCATTGAGCTTATCATATACCCAACCAATTTCATAAAAACTGTTATTAATTACGCCTTCAAAGATTTTCTGTTCTTTTTTCATCACTTTATCAACGTCTTCTTTTAACTGAGGAATATCTTCCTGCTTGATGCAGATTATTCCATCTGAATCACCAACAATGAGATCTCCAGGATTGATTACCTGGTTTCTAACTGCAAGTGGTACATTGACCTCACCAGGTCCGTTTTTAAAAGGACCGTTAGGTGAAACTGATTTGTAATAAACAGGGAAATCAAGCTCACTCAAAGCTTCAATATCTCTAACAGCACCATCAATTATGATGCCACCAAGTTTTCGCTTCATTGCCCAACTGCACATCAACTCACCACAGATAGCTCTGTTATCATAACCATCTGCACTGTATATAATTACATCATTTTCTTTGGCGTTATCAATTGCATAATATAGAAGTAAGTTATCACCTGCAACAGACTTGATTGTATATGCACTACCACATAGTTTTACCTTATTAGCTGGTCTCAAGGCTGAACTCAAGCATGCATTTCTATTCATGCAGTCACCTATGTTGGCTACTGGAACTTCTTTAAAATAATTAATATCTTCTTGTGAGCATCTTTCTATTTGGTTGTTTATATTGAAACCAATATTCATGACTCACCTCCTACAATATTTTGATTCAATCGATTGATGAGTGAAGATAACATGTATAAGAATGATTGTAAAACAGATTATTTTGATACGATATATCTAAATAATCGATATTAGCCAAGAAATACCTATTTAAAATAGGTTGAGAGCAATTTTTGCTATATAGAATTTTTCCAACGGATACAAAAAAAAATTCAGAGCTATTAAATTCTTTGAATTTTCAAAAGAAAAATTAGGAAATTTTCCCTCCAAACAAGATTGAGAGAATTTCCTGAGAGATGCAATATAGACTTAATGAGCCAACAGACTTCATTCAGTCTGCATTCTGCATTATTTGATCTTTTTGAAGATATAATTGCTTGGATTCAATGTATATTTGAACCCCTTCATCTTGCTTTTTACAGCATTCAAATCTATTTCTTTGTTTTTCGGTAATATGAAATACTTCTCTAAGTCTGTGCTTGATATTTTGTTGCTTGAATCAACAGTGCCTATCAATTTGAAGTCATCATCAAATCTTGCTAAAGTTGCATCACCATGACTGTCGTTGCACAATAATATGCCACCTACTTTCAAATATTTCTTTGTTGCCTGTCCCACGAAACCAGCATATTGAGAGATTATCAGATCAACATCATCCACATCAAGTTTGCTGTTATAATCTTCAGGTATGAAGTTGAAATGACATTCTTGAGGATACTCTTTATTGGTCTGAAGGAATTCATCAATGATCTCTTTTTTCTTGAAGAATTTTATGGCACCTTTGAAATTATCAACATAGGTGACATTCTCAATTACAAGAGATGGATCAATGTCTATGTGAGATCCTGGATATATGGCACTCTTGATGTTGTATGTTTCTGCTATCATTCGATACAGTCTCAGTCTACTTCCTGTTTTTGCTACATACTCTTCATACTGCTTCAAATGTTCATTCATATACATCACTCCTTAGAAAATATTCTCTTCTACAATATACATGTAAAACTCAAAAACTCATAAGATATTCCAATTTATTTTTTGTATTTGGCAATACAGATGAATGAGATGTTTGAAATAGAGTTTTGATGATTATATATCATGCAGAATTTGATGGATAACAATGTTTATTTAGATGCTGTATGAATTTACAGATGAATTTGAAGATGAGATTTTAAAAACGAAAACAACTCCATCATCAAAAGAATCAGGAGTTGATTTATTTATATACAATATTTTACAGGATTAAATATCATTCTAAAATACTTTATTCAGAGACACTTTCATCTTTAACTTTTTCTGCAGTTAATTGAGAAATCATGGCCTCACCAGCATCGAATTTATGCTTTCTAACACAAGCTTCAACACCATCACGATCTTTTGCAGCAATCAATTCAATGATTGTTTCATGATCAACAATAGACTGTTCAATTCTAATTGGAGCTACATCGAAAACTCTCTTTGTAATTGCCCATCTTCTACCTAACTGCTGCAGCAAATCAATCAATTCTTTATTTGGAATACTGTGGTACATATACATATGGAACTTAGTATTCAATTCAGAATAGCTTTTTATATTATTATCATGTAAAGCACTTTTCATTTCATCGTTGATTTCTTTCAAATGCTTGAGATCATCTTCATCAAGATAATCAACGCTCAGCTTTGCAGCAAACCCTTCCAATACACCTTTGACCTGGAAGAAATTTGTTAAATCATCTAGATCAAAAGGACAGACTAAAAAGCTCTTGTTTGCTGAGTGAGTCAAATATCCCTCACCTTCCAAACGATTCAATGCATCTCGAACAGGAATCTCGCTTACATTCAATTCTTTCGCAATCTGTCGAAGGACTATCTTCTCACCGGCTTTGTACTTCTTGTTGGAGATATTATTCAAGATTACATCATGAACTACATCCGCTTTTGTTTGAAAATTACCTAACATTAAATCTCCTCATTTTTGCAGGTATTATATCAAAAAAACCTGCAATTTACAACGTAAATAGAATACTATGATAGTATGTTTGTATCAAAACAGTCAATAAAACTTGCATCTTATTGACTATCTAGGTTTAAAACATGAACTAAAATATACTCAGTGCGTATCATTTAAAAAAAACATTACAAACCTAAAATATTTGTTTTTTCTTTTAAAATCGTTTCTTTCTCTTCTTCTAAGAAAGATAGATCATTGTAGATTCTATCTCTTGTCTCATCAGGATCAATAATGTCATCAATGAAACCTTTTTCAGCAGCACAGAATGCATTCATAATATCTTTCTTATACTCTTGTGTTTTTTCAGCTACAAAAGCATTCATATCGCTGGCAGTTTTTAGCTCCTTACGATAGATAATCACGATTGCAGATTCTGCACCCAGTACAGCAATCTCAGAATTTGGCCATGCATAACTTCTGTTTGCACCCAATGATTTTGAACACATTGCAATATAAGCTCCACCGTAAGCCTTTCTAACAACAACTGAAATTAGAGGAACGGTAGCAGTGCTATAAGCATACAGTACTTTGGCACCATAATTTATTATACCACTCTGCTCTTGATTCTTACCAGGTAAGTATCCTGGAGTATCAACCAAAGTTACAATTGGAAGTCCTTGATCATTACAAATTTTAATGAAATTTGAAATCTTCAGTGAAGAATTGATATCAAGACAACCTGCCAACACACAAGGTTGGTTTGCCACAACACCGACACTCAAGCCTTTGATTCTAGCCAATCCAACAACACTGTTTTTTGCATAATCCTTATTCACCTCAACAAAGCTATCTTTATCACAGAGGTTGTTTATAACATCCTTGATATCATAACTTTTCTTTGGGTTTTCAGGGATTATATTGCCCAATTCTTTTGAGTTTTTCAGAGCACTTCTTTTCAATTCCTTTTTGGAATACTGAAAATAAGATAATACTTCAGCAACATCTTTAAGTGCATCCAATTCAGAATCACTTACAAAGTGAGCTACCCCACTTTTTGTGCTGTGCATTGAAGCTCCACCCAATTCTTCGGAAGTTACTCTTTCACCCATGACCTTGGCAACTACATCTTTTCCTGTTATAAACATGAAGCTTTTATCTTTAACCATAAATATGAAGTCCATCAAAGCAGGAGAATATACAGCGCCGCCAGCACAGGATCCAAAAATAACAGCAATCTGCAATATCTTACCAGATGAGAGACTGTTCAATTTGAATATCTCACCATAGCCATTGAGAGCTCCAATTCCTTCTTGAATTCTTGCTCCACCAGATTCTAACAAAGCAACAATTGGAGTCTTCTCTTGTAAAGCCCATTTCTGCAATGTTGTTATTTTCTTTGCTTGCACAGCTCCCAAGGAGCCACCCTTTAGGGTAGCATCTTGAGAGTATGCGTAAACTTTTTTGCCATTAACATAACCATAAGCAGTGACAACACCATCACCAGGGATCACATCCCCGTTTCCTGTTGTACCGTTAGTAAAACACAGTACCTCAGTATATTTGCCATCGTCGAACAAAGATGATAATCTTTCTCTAGCTGACATTCTTCCGATGTTATCCTTACGATTTAAATTTCTATGCAGCTCATCTCGTAATAATTGTTTCTTTGTTTCTCTTATATCAAGTGAACTATTCATAAACAACTCCTAATTTAATTATTATATATGGCAACAGCTCTACACCATCCAGCAGTTCCACCGTCAATCTTAATAGGTAGCGCTGAAATTGTAAAACCAAATGGGGTTGGTAATTGATCCAAACCTGCTAATTTTTCAATCTGTAAGTATGAATGCTGTCTGCCATAGAAGTGTACAGGCCATAAGTCATTCTTATCACCAGAAGCTCTGTAGTCAGCAACCATTGCATAAACAGGTCTATCAAGAGTCCATGCATCAATACCGATTGAGTTGATACCTTGGTCTAAAAGCCATTTCAAACCAGCCAAACCAAGTCCAGATTGCATTTTCATATAGGTCTCTGTATCAGTTCCCCAATATTTATCGCAGCCTGTTTTGATTATAACTATGTCATTCTCTTTTAGAGTGTAACCAATTCTTTCCAATTCAGCCTTCATGTCTTCAACAGTGATCTCTTCACCTGGTTTTTTGTGAACCATATCAAGAATTACACCATCACCGATGCACCATTCTAGAGGTACTTCATCAATAGTCATGGCAGGTTTGCCTTCACTCATTGGACCATAATGGAAAGGAGCATCTACGTGAGTACCATTGTGCTCACCAGCTGTAACTACATCTGCTGCAAGAGCCTGACCGTTAGGGAAAGCCTCTGGTTCAACACCAGCGATTTTACCAAGTCTGTAGATACCAGCTTCATGTAAAGATCTTACAATTTTAGGTGGATTTGGTTCTGTAGCACCTTCTTGAAGTTTCAAACTTAAATCATAGATTTTTCTCATTTTTTTAGAGCCCCTTTGATGAGTTGTATTCTGAAATGATAGCTTTGAATTCTTCGTCACTTAAAATCTTACGATTAGCAATACCGAAGTTCTTCACCATCAACAATATTTCTTTTTTCTGTTCTGGAGTGTATTCATTCTTCATTTCCAAACGTTCTAATTCTACGTCGATAGATTTAGCACCGCTCTTCTTACCTAGAACAACACCAGCAACATTACCTGTTAGAGAAGGTTCAACTGCAAACATTGCAAGAGGAGTATTCATAACTAAATCAATACCAATTCCTGATTCTCTGACATATACATTCTTACCAACGAAAGGTTGGTTGACGGCTTTTCTGAATCTTGTGATCTCTTCAACTTTATCAGATACACTCTTCAATTTATCCAAGTTATAAGGTAAATCGAAACCATATAAAGTCTTAAGAGCAACAACAACAGGTTCAACAGCAGCATTACCTGTTCTCTCACCTAGACCGTTGATACATACGTGGATAACTTCAGCACCAGCTTCAACAGCTGCCAATGAAGTAGCTACAGCCATACCGTAGTCATTGTGTGTGTGAACTTCAACTTTGATATCGAATGTTGATTTGATTTTCTTAACTAAAGAGAACATTGCTGAAGGAAGGATGCAACCCATTGTATCCACGATACCGATTGAATCTGGTTTACCTTCATTGATAACTCTTTCATAACATCTGAACATGAAGTCTTCATCAGCTCTAGTTGTATCATAACCAAAGTAAACAACTTCCAATCCTTTAGATTTTGCATACTTACAGATATCAACACTGATCTGGATTACATCATCATCAGTCCATTTGCCGAATTGATATTTAAGTTTTGGTCTTCCCATTGGAATTTCAATGATAACACCATCAGCACCACATTCGATAGCTAGATCGATATCTTCTTCTTTAGCTCTTGCGAATGTGAAGATCTTTGCGTTCAAGCCAAGCTGTGCAATCTCTTTAACTGCTTTCTTATCTTCTTCAGATACAGCTGGCATACCAGCTTCAATTCTATCAATTCCAACAGAATCCAATAATTTAGCAATTTCAATTTTGTTTTCTTTTGTTAAAACGATTCCAGGAGTCTGCTCACCATCTCTCAGTGTTGCATCATGAATAGCCACACTCTTAGGTAGATTGAAAGTACTGGTTACTTCTTCTTTATAGTTAAATGGGCTCACCCACCAATGTTCATTGTTCCATTTCTGTTCGTTCATTATATACTCCTCAATTTAGCTTTCTTTGTTGATACAAATATAAGTCCAACAAATATTGCGATTCCGATTACATCTGTTAATGTGCCCTGGAAGATCATCAAAATTCCACAAGCAATAAGCAATAGTTTCTCAACCATATTGGTATCAGTTTTGATATATCCAACAATAGCCATTCCTATTGCCACAACACCAACTACTGAGAACACAACTGTTGATAAGATCTCTACAGCTGATCCATCCATCAATAGGCTTGGACCGTACATAAACATATAAGGTAAGATGAAACTTACGATACCGTACTTAAATGCAGTGAATCCAACTTTATTTAAATCCGCTTTCGCAATACCGGCTGCAACATAAGATGCTAAAGCAACTGGTGGTGTGATTGTTGAAATACAACCAAAGTAGAAAACGAATAAGTGAGCTGTTAATACAGGAGCTCCCATCTTAACCAATGCTGGAGCAATAACTGTAGCCAATACTAGATAAGCAGCAGTTGTTGGTAGTCCCATTCCAAGAATAAGAGAGATGAACATTGTAAGAATCAAAGCAACAATCAAGTGACCGTGAGCAATTGCTACAATCATGAATGCCAGTTTTGAACTCAAACCTGTAAGTGATAAAATACCTGAGATGATACCTGCAGCACCACAAGCTACAGCAATTGAAACTGTATCTCTAGCACCTTTTTCCAATGCATTACCAACGTTCTTGAAGAACTCAGCAGTATCAAAATCTTTCTTTCTAAAAATCTGATTTGGAATATATACAACAAGTAGAGAGATGATTGAGATATAAGCTGCTTTAAATGGTGAGTAACCAATTACCATCATGATAATTAAGATGATGATAGGTAATGCTAGAGGCCAATCTTCTTTCAATACTGATAAAGCAGTATCTTGATTCTGATCACCTTTTGCTACAATCTTCTGCTTTCTAGCAATCAAATGAACGATTACAAAAATTGAAAGGAAGTATAGAAGTGATGGAAGAAGAGCAGCTTTCATTATGCTTGCATAAGGAATACCAATGATTGATGCCATTATGAATGCAGCTGCACCCATGATTGGAGGCATCATCTGTCCACCAGTAGAGGAAACAGCTGAGATAGCTCCTGCCTGTTCTGGTGTGTAGTTGTCCTTAACCATCATTGGAATTGTCAATGAACCTGTTACTGCAACATTACCAGCAGCAGATCCAGAAAGCATTCCTAAAAGAGCACTGAATATAATAGAGGTCTTTGCAGATGCTGCAACGAATTTTTTTGTCAATGTTGAAGATAGTCTGAATAAGAACTCTCCACAACCAAATTGAGATAAAAAGGCTCCATAGATACAGAACAGAATGATGTAGTTTGCAGAAACACTTATTGGAGTTCCGTAAACACCAGCACTTGTTGTGTATAACATGTTGATAACACGACTCAATGAGTAATGTCTTGTCATCATGATACCAGTGAAGTATTGACCTACGAAAGGATATACCAAGAATACTGTACAGATAATTGCTAAAACATTACCAACAGATCTTCTTGTAGCTTCCAATATAACAATCATGAAGATTGCACCAATAATTACATCTTGAGCGGTTGTAACACCACCACTGTTTGCAATTCCTTCCCATCTAACCAATAGGTGAACTCCGCAATATATAGATAAAGCGAGGAATATCAAACGGATTCCTAAGTCAAAAGATTTGAACTTATCTTTCTTAGTACTTTTTGTTAAGAATACAATAACTAGCATTGCTAATAAGTGAATAATTCTTATCGGCATTGTCGATAGGGTGATTATCCCTGAAACGTTCAATAAGTGGAAAATACTTACTGCAATTGCAATAGTTTTTACAAGAAGCTTATTGAAGTCTTTTGTATCTGAAATTTGATTCATTTTAAAAATCCTTATTATTTAGTTTCGCTAACGTATTTAGCAGCACCTTCAGCCAAAGGTATGATTGTCTTGTTCCAGGAAGATTTAACAATCTGTTTTGCAGTTGCGTTGTTCTCACCGAATTCTTCTAGGTTGCCATAAATGGACTTTGTAACTTGATAAACAACGTCATCACTGATATCGCCATTTACGATCAATAAGTTGTTGATACCCAATGCATATGCATCTTCTGATAATTTGTAAGTATCAGCTGGAATATCGAAACCTGTGTAATATGGATATTGAGTTGAGATGTCTTCCATCATTGCTTCATCAATGTTGATGAATTTGATGCTCTTGGTTGCTGTAATTTCCATTACAGATGATGCTGGATATCCTGATAGAGCAATAGCTACATCAACATTACCATCAGCTAACTGAGTGAAACCATCTGAGTAAGATAGGTAACTTGGTACGATGTCGTCTTTTGTAAGACCAACTTCACTAAGTAATAATTCAAGAATTGGTAATGAACCACCACCTGCAGGACCTACAGCTACTTTTTTACCCTTCAAATCTGCAAGAGATGAGATTGAAGAAGAATCTAAAGCTACGATGTGGAAAATACTTGGGTGTAAATTACCTACAGCTTTAACATTCAATTTCTTTGTGTATGGGTCAGTACCATTCATAGCTGCATTAGCTAAGTTAGAGTTTGTGATACCGAAGTCTGCATCACCTGCGTCAACAAGACGTGGGTTCTCAACTGATCCGGCTGTAACTTCAGGTGACATAGTAACACCCTCTGCATGGCCGCTGACCAAGTTAGATATTTCCTGTCCGATAGCGTAATATGCGCCACCTACACTTGCTGTTGCAATATTAACGGAAGCACTAGTTGCTTTAGTTGTTCCACTGTCATCTTTACTGCCACCTGAGCAGCTTGCGAATAGAACGATAGTAGATAAAAGTAATACGAAAGATAATTTTTTCATCTTATTTTCTCCTTTTGATATAACATATAAAATATATCATATATCATTTTAAAAAAAAGTCAACAATGGCCTTTTGAATTTAGACCAAATTTATTTTTTTTCAAATATATCATAATTTCTTATAATGAAAGAATTTATGAGAACGTTTGCAAAAATTAACCAATTTTGTCAATTTTATTGCTATCAATAAATACAAAAAAGATACAATTAGTGTATACTTTTTTTTGGAATTTTTTTTAAAATTCTATAAATCAACATCCCCATGTGGTAAGAAAACTGAACATCCGTTTAGTTAATTCCACATTTCTATAAACTAATCCTAATGCCTATCAAAAAGTATGAATTTCAAACGTTTCTGATTGATCGGTGACGAAAGAAAACAGTGAGCATCATGACTTTAAAATCTACTCATTATATCCTTAACTTTCAGGTGTCAATGTTGTTCAATAATTGATTCATTTTTTAAGCAGTAAGCACTACAAATTGTTATAATAAATACATTACAATTTGTATTTTTTGGTAGACAGCCCAAACAATACCAACTAAAATAGGTTTGTTGAGGTAATTTCTCTTT
>JBFHKM010000094.1:0-12240 GCA_041595335.1 Sphaerochaetaceae bacterium | reverse complement strand
CTCAGATCTTTCAATTTTATGGACAGATTGAAAGACATATGCACAATACATGGAGCCAAACTAAAAGCCATGAGACAGTGTGAGAATAACGAAGAGAGTATCTGCAACAGAATATGAGGAACTTTCATAGCTCATTGAAGAAAGGCCTTCTGGAGTGTCAAATTATTTATCTCTCCATCTATTGATTGAAACCTGTCAGCAAATTTCATCTTTAGAATCAGAATCTATCAAACAAGATGAAAAACCAACATGGAGATATAATCTTTCAAACTCCTCAATGAATGGAAAAATCAAATCACAGAGCAATCTTTACTGATCAATACAGTACCGCTGTAAACAAAAAGGCCCTCACCCTTTTAGAATGAAGACCTCTCTCTACGAATGAATTCGTATGAAATTATTCTACAGTTACAACACCATTGTTGAATGCTTCAGCAACCAATTCATAGAAGCCACTTACGTGGATTGAAACACCTGCAATATCATCAGTATGACCTTCGTCATCTTTGTATGTGATTGCATTGATATCTTGAGTGTCAATGAGGTTCTGTTCTGCTAGAGCTGCTTGTTCATACCAATCAGCTTGAGCTCCGCCAAACTTAACCATGTTGTAGTTACCAGCTTTATCAAATTCTTGTTTATCTTCACCATCTGCATTGAGTGCTGACCAATAAACTTCAACAATGTTACCGTTCTTTACGAACAATGAAACATAATCTTTCCAGCCGTTGTCTTCAACATCACTAGATGCATAGTAGCCACCGTCTGCATAAGGACCAACTGTTACAGGACCAGCTTTTAAAGCTGCATCTGCTAGAGTTAGGAAACCACTTACGTGAACAGAAACACCAGCAATATCATCAGTGTGACCTTCTTCATCTATGTATTCAATTTTTGTAGGATCTTGAACATCAAGAAGATATTGTTCTGCTTTTGCAGCCTGAACTGACCAATCAGCTTGAGCTCCACCAAATTCTACCATGTTGTATTTACCAGCAGCATCATAGAGTTTTTTATCTTCGCCCATTTTATTGACACCAGACCAATCAGCAGAAACAATGTAACCGTTGATCACTGTTAGAGCTACATATTCTTTCCAACCAGATGAAGGGAATTCTGAATCAGCCATGAAATATACACCGTCTTCATACATTCCTCTGCCAACAGGACCATTAGCTAATGCTTTCTGTGCTGTTGTAAAGAAATCAGAAACATGAATACTTACACCTGCAATATCATCAGTATGACCGTCTGCATCTTTATAATTGATTACAGAAGGATCTTGTGTTTGAATTAGGTACTGTTCAGCTTTTTCAGCCTCTTCATGCCAGTAGCCCTGAGAGCTTGCGATTTTCTTCATTCCATAATTACCAGATTCAGAAACTAGTTTCTTTTCAGGTCCAGCATTTACGTTTGCACCATTCCAATCAGCTTCTGTGATCTTGCCGTTTTTAACAACTAATGTCACAACTGTTTTCCAGCCATTTGAAGCATATGTATCTTCAGTAGCAAAGTAGATTCCATCTTCATAAGAAACATCAGCTGGTGTTACCTCTTTTTGTACTTCAGTCTTTGCTTCTGTTTTAGCTGCTGCTTCTGGTTCAGCATCTTTTTGACAACCTACCAATGGAACAATCATCAGTGCAACTAATAATGCCATATATAGAAAATTCTTTCTTTTCATTTTTTAACTCCTTGTTATTGAATAGGATTGAAGTATATTGATAGAATGAGAGTTGTTCAATAGTTATGGATAACAAATTATCGAATATATCACCTTTTGACAATAATTCTTTTAACTGTTACCATTTATCTATGAAAAAAGTAACACCTGTAGATATAATTATATTCATCATCTTCCTCTCAATTTGTATAATGAGCTTCACTCTTTACACAAATGTATCAGGAAAACCAGAGGTACATGTAACAATTGATGACAAAGAATGGGTATATGATCTCAGTGAGGATACAACAGCCTCCTTTACAGGTCCTATTGGAGACACAACTATAGAGATATCAAACAACAGAGTGCACGTGCATTCTTCAGACTGTAAAAATCAAATATGTGTGACATCTGGATGGATAGATGAGCCTGGAGAATGGATCTCCTGTCTTCCAAATGATGTGTTCATTTTAATAAAAGGGCAGCAGCAAATTGCCCAGGAGGAAGAAACTGATGACATCTCATTCTAAAGTCAGAATTGACCTAGTTGCCCTATTTGCGGCATGCGCTCTTTTTCTTTCAACAATCGAATATATGATTCCAAAACCTGTTCCATTCATGCGTCTTGGACTGGCAAATCTTCCACTGATTCTCTCTTTGGGAATTTTTAAAAATAGAGAGTATTTTTTATTGCTTGTACTGAAAGTACTGGGACAAGGATTGATAAGCGGAACCATCTTCAGCTATATAATACTGTTCTCACTTGCCGGAAGTCTATCCAGTGCAATATTGATGTTTTTGACATACAAACTTTTTAAAGATAAGGTCAGCAGAGTTGGTATAAGTCTGGCCGGAGCGCTGGGAAGCACAATAACTCAGTTGATTGTGAGTCGTATCATTTTGTTTAAAGAAGCTACATATGTAATTGCTCCTTTATTTCTTATCTCAGGATTGATAACGAGCATAATCTTGGGACTGTTTGCCAGTGAGTTCACAACCAAAAGTATTTGGTATGCACAACTGAAGGAGAAAGCAGTATGAAATATTCAACTCTGAGACTCATCAGCGGAGCATTCATTATAGTTGGGCTCATACTATCGCAGTCTTTAGTTCTGCGATTTTGCATCACCGTTTTCATAATTCTATTGGCATCGAAAAGCGGAAGAAAGTTTCGTCTCCTTCCAAATATAATATTGCTTGTTACAATCTCCCTTGCTCACACACTATCACCAAATGGATTGGTGCTCTTCTCAATCGGATCTTATTCCATAACACTGGGTTCTCTTGAAATTGGAGCGAACAAAGCACTGCTTCTCATCAGTTTCATCTATGCCTCTCACTACATGATGAGTGCAAGGCCACAGATTCCTGGTAAGTTGGGTGCAATAATATCTCTTCAATTTTATTATTTCGACAGATTGACTACAAAGTGGCACCAAATAGAGAACAAGAAACCTCTTATTGGAGCAATTGATCAGCTTCTTATGAATATTGATGAGAATGAAGATGGACAGAAGGAAATGACAAAGCAGAGCAGATATGTTGAAAAGAAGGATGTGTTGGTCCATGTTCTTCACATATCTGTAATATTCTCTCTTGTGCTACTTTTCACAGATCAAGCAAAAAGCATGATACCTTTTATTGCTCTATTACCTTAAAAGATTCGTCACTCAAATCAAGAGGGATTGAATTCTCTTCAAATCCTTTTGATGTGTAGATGTTCTTGTCATCATCGATGAAAAGAGCCTCAATACCATCGATTGAATCAATGAGAGCCATCCCTTTTTCAAGACCTAATGAATATACTGCTGTGCTCAGTGCATCTGAAATGAATGAGTTATCTGCAATTATACTTGCGCTTGTGAGATTGGTTACAACAGGATAACCTGTCTCTGTATCAAGAATGTGGTGATAGATGATGCCATCCACCTCTAAATATCTTTCATATGGACCACTTGTAACAAGTGCCTGATCTTCAAGATGTGCAACCATAACATAGCCACCTCTCTCCAGTTCAGGATTTTGAACACCAATTCTCCACTTGGTGCCATCTACCCTTGTTCCAACCGTAAGAACATTTCCACCGAGATTGATTATTGCATTGTTCACATCATGTGATGCAAGTATCTTTGCAACCTCATCTGCTGCATAGCCTTTGGCAATTCCGCCAAGATCAAGCATCATGCCCTCTTTTTCAAGATAGACACTCTTATCATTCTCATTCAAGCTCACCATATCGTAACCTACAAGAGGAAGAAGTGAATCAATTTCATCTTGAGGTGGTACTCTTGCACCATCAGAGCCGATATTCCAGGCTGAGACCAATGGACCTACTGTTGGGTCAAATGCACCATCACTTAGAGATGCAATTGCAAGAGCTTCTTTGATCACATCAAAGGTATCATCAGATACAACAACAGGTTTTATGCCTGCATTATCATTGATCTTTGAGAGCTCACTTGTAGAGATTCTGATGGACATCTCATTCTCTATCTCCTGGATTCGTTCAAAAGACTGCAAGAAGGCCTCATCTGATGGATTGTCATAAATTGTAATTTTGCACGAAGTTCCCAGAAGAAGTTTGGACTGGGATTCAGGTTGAATTACGTTTTGCTCTATTTTCTCGTTATTTTTGCTGCAGCTTGTGAACAATAATAGAATAATTGCGGCAATATAAAAAGTTTTGATT
Source organism: Sphaerochaetaceae bacterium (assembly GCA_041595335.1). GTDB lineage: Bacteria > Spirochaetota > Spirochaetia > Sphaerochaetales > Sphaerochaetaceae > Pleomorphochaeta. The sequence continues at coordinate 7,888 of JBFHKM010000094.1, read as the reverse complement.
GATTTAATATTATGTTTCATGGTATTAATATATAACAATATATCGATTTAACCGATAACATCAACCGTCTTATCTGGATATTTAATATTTTAGATATGTATGAAGTGACATTCTATTGTTAATTCCTATTAATCAAAGGAATTAAAATATTGTTTCATTGCTATTTTTTTTATATTTTGAGATGGATTTAATTCAATAAATCTGACCCAGAAAAGATTGTTGACAAAAAACAAGGAGCCTTAAAGTGGATAAGAAGAGGATTGTAATATTAGGCGGCGGATACGCTGGTGTTCATGCAGCTAAAAGACTCGCTAAAGAATTAAAAAAATTCAGAGATAAAGTAGAAATTACTCTTATCGATCGCAATAAACATCATATTTTAATGACAGAACTTCATGAAATAGCTGGTAACAGAGTAGATGAAGATTCAGTAAAGATTTCATTTGATAGAATATTCGCTGGCAAAAGAGTCAACGTTGTACGTGATGAAGTCAAAACAATTGAATTTGAAAAACAAATTGTTCATGGTGCAAAAGCATCCTATCCATATGACCAGATTTTGATCGCATCAGGTGCAGAATCAACAGATTTCAACATTCCTGGAGTTAAAGAACACGGTTTCTTTGCTTGGGGTTTGCAGGACGTTCTTCGTATAAAACGACATATCATGGACACAGTCAGAGCTGCAAGTTACATGAGTGATCCTGTTGAAAGAAAAGAAAAACTTACATTTGTTGTTGCAGGTGGTGGTTTCACTGGTGTTGAAATTACTGGTGAGTTACTTGAATGGCTTCCAATACTCTGTGAAGAATATGGTGTTGATCCTGATGAAGTGACTCTAATGAACATTGAAGCTCTTGATAGTATTTTGAAGATGCTTCCAGATAAACCTAGAAACAAAGCTATTGCTTACATGGAAAAACATGGAGTTGTTTTGAGAACAAACAGCCTTATTGTTAACGCTGATGCAGAATCAATCACACTTAAAGATGGTACAGTAATCAGAACACGCACTCTAATTTGGACATGTGGTATCAGAGGAACAACATTCTGCCATGAATTGGATCTAACTGATGGTAGAGTTCAACGTAAGCAGGTTGATCAGTTCATGAAATCACCAGACTACGATAACGTATTTTTAGCAGGTGATGGTGTTTGGTTCTTAGAGAACAATCGCCCTCTTCCACAGATTGTTGAAGCTGCTGAACAGACAGCTGCTACAGCTGCAGATGGTATTGTTTACAATCTTAAGAAAGAATTTGGTGTTGAAGCAAAGCCTGTAAAACCTTATGAATCAAACTTCCATGGTTACATGGTGAGCATCGGTGGTAGATATGCTGTTTCACACGCTGGTGGAATGTCTTTATCTGGCTTCCCTGCAATGGCTATCAAGCATCTTGTAAACATGTACTACCAAGCTGGCGTATGTGGAATAAACGGCGCTTGGAACTATTTAAAACACGAAATTTTCAATATTAAAAATAGAAGATCTCTTATTGGTGGTTTTGCATCATATAAAGTACAGGGATATTGGTTTGCATTTTTAAGAATTTATTTAGGTGTAATGTGGTTGATTGAAGGTATTGGAAAGATCAACGAAGGTTGGTTATCTGATACAACAGGATCCAAAGTATACTGGGGATCATCAACTGCAAGTGCTGCAGGAGATGCTGTAAGTGCAGCTTCTACCGCTGTAGCCGGAGGCGCTGAAACAGTCGCACAGACAGCAGTTGCTGCTGTAAGTTCAGCTTCAACCGCTGTTGCAGGAAGTGCTGATGCAATCTCTCAAACTGCTACTGCTGCAGTGGAGACTGTTAAACAATTTGCTCCACCACTGCTCAACCAACCATTGGGTCTATTCACTTGGATGAATGATAACCTAGTTGCTCTTGCACCTTACTTCTTCCAGATCATGATCACAATGTCTGAAGTTGGAATTGGTCTTGCATTGATTGCTGGTCTATTCACCGCTCCTGCTGCTGTTGTTTCATTGGGTCTATCCACAATGTTCTTAATTGGAGCACTTGCTGGTAAAGAAATCCTATGGTACATGGCTGTATCTATTGCAATGATAGGTGGAGCTGGTAGAGCTTTTGGTCTTGATTACTGGGTGATGCCTTGGATCAAGAGAATTTGGAACAAAATTCCATTTGCTAAGAGCCTATATATATTTATGGATGAACCAGTATATACAAAGAAACAGATGGCAAGAAAGCTAGCAAAACATAAGGATATAACAATCTAATATGAGTAACTTTTGGAAAGATGAGCCATCTATTGAAGCCAAGCTTCAACAGGTGAGCTCGCTAATGTTAAACTCAATCGAACAGTCAAATCCCTTTGTCAGAGAATTATTGATTGATCGAGTGACAAGGAGGGGCAAGATGATTCGCCCTGCCCTTGTTATTATAGGTTCAAAACTCGGAAAAACAGAACGAGAGGATGAAGCTATAAGACTTGCAAGTGTATTGGAAATGATACACATTGCGTCCTTGATTCATGATGATATCATTGATGGGGCAAAAACTCGACGAGGAATTCCTACTCTAAATTCATTATGGGGCTCCAAGCAAGCAGTGCTTGCTGGAGACTATTTATTAGCCAAGGCAATGACTTTGGTTAAAGGTGAAGCAGGAGATCTTAAAGCGGATGCCATGACCAGTGCTTTCATTCGTCTGTGTGAATGTGAATTGATTCAAGATGCTGATGTAGGTAACTATCTCATCTCATCATCAACATACATTCGCCGAATCGGTGGAAAAACTGCTTCATTATTTGCCTTGAGCGCTTATTCAGGAGCTGCAGTCACTTCGGCAGAAAAATATCAGCAGTATCTGCTGCATAGAATTGGTTACTGTCTTGGAATTGCTTTTCAGATTAAAGATGATATTCTCGATTACACAGGGAATGCCGCTAAGTTGGGAAAGGATATTGGACAGGATGTTCATATGGGAATTCCTACCTATCCTCTCATTGCTGCCCTAGAGATTGAGAAAAAAAATAATTTAGATAAAAGACCTTTATTTGAAATGGTAAAGAATAAAAAACCATTATCAAAAAAAGATAGCAAAAAAGTTGTGGCCCTCACTGTTTCTTTAGGCGGTGTGGAAAAATCGGAACGATTGGCTCAAACTTATATTGATAGAGCTTTCAGTGATATAAACAAGCTCAATAATGAAGAAGTGCAGACAATGCTTCTCTCACTTTTCAAAAAATTGTCATCAAGAATTATTTAATATATTTTGGTATGTTGCTATATTTGACCTACCATAGATTCAACATATGAATCATATGTTGGATCGTCTTGATGCGAAAAACTTTCATGATATACTCAAAAACTCTCATCTGATAATTCAGCTCTCCTAAATTATTAAGCTTAAGAGATTCCCTTATTACTCTCCCTCACATCTCAATATTCATATTATGATACTTACCAACAACTGAAATTCATCAGCTGCATATTCATTGCATCTAAATTTAAATTCAAAGCCTTCCTTGAGCTCTCATACTCACTTAACTATTTAAAAGTAAATATCTTGAATTATTCAAAAAAAATAGCACCCCAACAACAAATTCAGATACTACTGAATGAAGCAAAATATTTTATTAAAATCACAAAAAAAATATTGACAGTTCATAAATTTGGTAGTTATATAAGTATATCTAGTACAACTTGTTATACAAGTTATACTAGATATTACAAAATTAGAAATGAGGGTACGCAGTGAGAGACAAAAACAACAGGTACATGGGATCAGTAAAAGTTGGTCAGAAAGGACAGATAGTCATACCAAAAGAAGTCAGAGAGATGTTTGATATAAAACCAGGAGATTCCCTCTTGCTTCTAGCAGACCAGGAAAAAGGAATTGCTATTGAGAGAATGAGTGTTTACAACAAGATTGCAGATGCAATATTTGATGGAAGATCAAAAGATATCTATCCCAAAAATAGCAAGGAAGAGAGTGAAATATTTGCTAATGAAATAAAGAAGCTGAGCAAACAGGAGATAGATGAGGATGATAGCAATTGAAACTAAAAATTTAACAAAAAAATACAAAGACACATTTGCTGTAAAAGATCTAAATTTGAGCATAAACAGTGGTGAGCTATTTGCTCTTTTAGGTGTGAATGGAGCTGGTAAGACAACAACAATAAAGATGCTTTCCTGCTTGATAAAACCAACAAGCGGAGATGCATTCATATTATCAAACAGCATTATCACATCTGCTATGAAGGTCAAACAAATCATAAATGTATCACCACAGGAGAGTGCTGTAGCACCCAACCTATCTGTCAGAGAGAATCTGGAGTTCATAGCCGGAATCTATGGATTCAACAAGAAAGATGCCAAAGAGAAAGCAGAATCCATAATTGAGTCTTTCAAACTGCAGAAGGTTGAGAGCAAGAAAGCTAGAGAACTTTCAGGAGGTTGGCAGCGCCACCTGAGCATTGCCATGGCACTGATAACAGAGCCAAAGGTTCTGTTCTTAGATGAGCCAACGGTAGGATTGGATGTCATTGCAAGAAGAGATCTGTGGACAGTCATAAAATCATTGAAAGATAAAATAACAATCATACTCACAACTCATTATCTAGAGGAAGCAACAGCTCTTTCAGATAGAATTGGAATAATGTCTGATGGAAACATAAAAGCCATTGGAACTTCTGAAGAGCTTATAGAAAGAAATCATTCCAAAGACTTTGAAGAAGCCTTTATATCCATTGCAAACAATGAGGAGAGGTAGATCATGAAAGTATTTATATTTGCATCACGAAATAGAAAAGAGATTGTCAGAGACAAACTCAACATAGCTTTTGGTCTTGGATTTCCAATTATCCTACTGCTTTTGATGACAGCAATTCAATCAAAAATTCCCATTCCAATCTTTGAGTTGAAGAGTCTCACACCAGGAGTTGCTGTATTTGGATTGTCATTCATCTCTCTATTTACAGGAATGCTTATAGCGAAAGACAGAACAAGTTCATTGATGCTACGACTTTTCACCTCACCAATGACCTCCTCCAATTTCATATTTGGTTACACCCTTCCTGTATTGCCTCTAGCAATCATTCAGATAATGGTCAGCTTTGTTGTGGCAGTCCTTCTGGGTCTAAATCCATCACTGAATATCATACTGACGGTGCTGGTTTTGATTCCAGTGGCCCTGCTGTTCATTGCAATTGGACTTCTTTGTGGAAGTCTGTTCACTGATAAGCAGGTTGGAGGGATCTGTGGAGCATTGCTCACAAATCTTACAGGTTGGCTATCTGGAACATGGTTTGACTTAGATTTGGTTGGTGGAGCTTTTCAAAAGATTGCATACGCACTTCCTTTTTATCATGCAGTTGAGATGGGAAGAGTCACAATGCTTAAAAATTATGATCAGATTCCTGTTCACATGCTATGGATACTTGGATATGATGCAGCTATCATAGCAATTGCAATTCTTGCTTTCACAAAAAAAATGCATGGTGACAGTGTATGATCTCTTCAATTTGCAAGAATCCAATCACACAGAAATTTAATAGATTGCATTTGCTCACAAACTTAATACAATTCATCATGTTATTTTAAAAAATATTTTACATTTTACCCAGTATCATGATAAACTGGTTTCAATAAGACAAGCACAACTAAATAAAGGGTACAAAATATGGCAAGAGTGAATGCAATCAGTCAAGAGATATATGATGAGATCAAAAAACAGATTTTCGATGGTGAGTTGAGTCAAGGTGATTGGCTTGTGGAGACAGCCATTGCAAAAGAACGAGATATAAATAAAATTCATGTGTCTTATGCACTTCAGCAGTTGGCTGAAGATGGATTTGTTGTATATAAAAAAAGACGTGGTTATTTTGTAAAAGGAATCAGTGATAACGATTTTCTAGAGTTCATCAAGTTGAGAGAGATTCTTGAGATTGAATTGCTATCTGAATATTTGAAAAGAGCAACAGATGAGCAGATGGAAGAATCCATCAAAACAATAAAACGAAAGTTAGCTTTCTTGAAAAGCGGTCTTCTTGATGATGCAGACGAAGAGACAATAAAGTTCTTTGAGCAGGCCTCAGAGATCTCAAGATACAAGCAGATTCCAAAACTTTTACTTCAGTACCATTCATACATAATGGGAGTCATCAAATCTGACTTCACAGAAAGAGAGAATCTATCTACAACAATTGAGATAAATGAACTTCTTCTTGAATGTCTTGAAACTCGCGATAAACAGAAGGCCATATACTGGTCTCAGATGAGGCAGGAACATCTTGTCGAGTCATGTTACAAAAACATGATCATAACAAAAAATGAGATTGACTGATCTTGTTGACTGTATATAAGTGGTAGATACTTTGAATATCTACCACTTTTTTTGTATGGAATCTGAGCTTATTCAGCTGCTCTGTTCTTCATGAACTGCATGACAATCTTACCAGAGTTGTCACTCACTTCAGAATACCAGTTGTTGTAAGCTTCATGAGCAAGTCCATCGGCTTTATCACTCATGGATCTGATGACAACAAAAGGAACATCATATTGAGATGCTACATAGCCAACACTGGCTCCTTCCATCTCAACAGCATATACATCAAATGTTTTATATAAATAATCAACATACTCTGCATTTGCCATGAATTGATCTCCTGTCGCAATTAGACCTTCATAGACCTTATCCTCTCCAAGAACTTCAACTGCTGCTTCATATGCTTCTTTTTCCATAGCAGGATCACTTTCAACGTCCACTTTAGAAACAAAATCAGAACCAATTGTTACCTTACCGTCATTTCCAAAATATCCATAATCATGGAACATAACATGAGTTGAGATGACCACATCTGTGATCTCTACTTCTGGTGCAACACCACCTGCAATACCTGTAAATACAATGCCACTTACATCAAACTCATCAATCAATATGGCAGTGCATGCAGCAGATAATGATTTACCAACTCCAGCTTTAACAATTACAACAGGCTGTCCTTCTAAAGTTCCAACGTTGAAATCATTTCCACCAATAGATACAACTCTTTCAATTGTTGCCTGGTCCAACAAGAATGCCAATTCAACATCCATTGCACTCATTATGCCCAGAGGTTGTTCTGCAGTTTTTGCTGAAACTTCCTCGCTGGATACATAAGAATCTGAAGCACTCATTGTACTGCAGCTTGCCATCAAGAGAGCTGATGCAAGAAGTAACATCAATAACTTAATTCCCTTTTTCATAATAACTATCTCCAATAATAATAATATGTTGCAAGAATAGCTTTATTTTTGTTATTTAAGCAACTTCTTTTTGATACAAAAGACATCAATTGCAACTGTTTTGTAACCATTTTGCAACATTATTTTCTACAAATTACACATCTGTTGTAACTTCATTGCAGAGTGTTTTGAACCTGCAATTTTCTCGAGCATTCAATGAAGAAAAATAAATTTTAAAAATTAATTGTACAGTTAAAAATTTTGCATGTAACATTCAAATATGAGGAGAGAATATGGACGATTGCAGAATAAAAGAATTGAAAGATTTGATCACACGGCAGTACAGCAACATCACAGGATTGATGATCAAATTCAATGATCAGATTGTTTTTGAATCCTATTTCAGTGGATTTGATGAGAATGATACCTTTCATGTGGCATCAATCACCAAGAGCATAACATCAGCACTAGTTGGAATTGCAATTGATAGAGGAAAGATTGAGAGTGTTGACCAGAGAGTTTTGGATTTTTTTCCTGAATATAAAATAAAAAGAAGAGAGACCACAATACAGAAAATCACAATCAAGAATCTGCTCACAATGACAGCACCTTATAAATTCACATCAGAGCCATATACAAAGGTTTACTCAAGTGATGATTGGACGGCATCTGCTCTCAATCTTCTTGGCG
>JBFHKM010000093.1:0-12414 GCA_041595335.1 Sphaerochaetaceae bacterium | reverse complement strand
TCTTTTTGGAATTGGCACTGAAATAAAATTGCAATTCATCAAATGATGAGAGATGCCCTTTACATCCCATTGCAAAAATCAAACCACAGTTTATTGCATCATCAATTGCAACATGTGCGTTGTAATCTAATTTTAGAGCCTCACTGAGTGTTGTCAATTTATAATTTTCAAACTTTCTACCAATCAGGCGGGCAGCATCAATGCTATCTGCATAACGATAATTTGGAATTGTTAAATTGTATGCTTCATAGCAACCTTTCAAAACTCCTATATCAAACATAGCAAAATGGGCCACAAGAAGGTCTCCATCGATAAACTCTCTTATATCTTTTTCCAACTTATCAAAGGTAGGAGCTGCCATACAATCTCTCGGCGATAGATTATGAATGGCTGTCATCTCACCATCAAAGAACCTGGTATGAGGGCATATCAGATGATAATAGGTATCAAGGACCTCACCATTCTCATCATGTCTGGCCATTCCTATAGAACAAGCTCCGCCCTTATAGCTGTTTGCTGTTTCAAAATCAATTGATACGTACTGCATCTATTTCTCCAAAATTAAAGTCATGGGACCATCATTTACATACTTTACCATCATATGTGCCCCAAAAACACCACCTTTTGTATCAAATCCCATATCTTTAAAATTGTTTATAGCTCTTTCATATTCAACTTTTGCAATCTCTGGATTTTCAGAATTATCATAGCTAGGTCGATTTCCTTTCTTCAAAGATGCACATAACGTGAATTGACTGACAACCAATATCTGTCCACCTACATCTTTAACACTCAGATTCTGTTTTCCGTTTTCATCTTCAAACAATCTGATCTTAGATATTTTATTGCAACAATAGTCAGTTTTAAAACTATCATCACCTTTTTCAACACCAAAGTAAATCAAAAGTCCATTATCAATCTCACTGATTAACTTTCCTTCCACACTTACTGATGCTTGTTTTACTCTTTGAATTACACATTTCATATTATATTTATAGCATATTCTCAAATATTATTCACCAAAAAAAAGGAGCTACTGGCCTTATTTACCAATTGCTCCATTTAATCAATATCAAATTTACACTGTCTATCTTTTCCAGAAAGCCCTTGTGAACAGAGCAAATACTGTATAAAGTTCCAATCTACCTGCCAACATCAAGAAACTGAACACCCATTTAATTGCAGGTGGGAAGAATGCAAAGTTACCAGTTGGTCCAACCTGTGAGAATCCAATGCCTATGTTTCCCAAACACAAGAAAGATGCAGAGAAACATGTCATCATGTCAGCGCCTGAAAGAGCAGCTATTATTCCACCAATCAAACCTGTTGCAACATATACTGCAATGAAACCACTGATTGAGAGAATGACATTATCTTGCACAACAGTCTCACCAACTTTGACAGGGAATATTCCACTTGGGTATATTCTCTGCTTTATATGAACAAAAGCAGCTTTTATTGCAGTTGCAATACGAACAACTTTGACACCACCACCAGCAGAACCTGCACAGCCACCTACAAAGAACAGAAGAAGAAGAATCATCTGTGCAAATGTTGGCCAAAGAGTGTAATCTGCTGTTGCAAAACCTGTTGTTGTTATGATTGATGCATTTTGAAATGCACTGTAACGAAGTGATGTGAGAAAGTTAGGATAGACGCCCTTGAGTGTCAGAAAGCCTGCAATCAGTAATGTACATACACTGAATATGCCAGCATATGCTCTGAGCTCACCATCTTTCAGAACAGATTTCAATTTACCAGTCATTGCTTTGTAATAGAGAGCAAAGTTGGTACCACCAATCAACATAAACACTGTCACAACGACATCTACATACAGACTGTTGAATGTTCCAATTGAAGAATTCTTCACACAGAAACCAGCTGCTGCCATTGTGGAGAATGTAACTGTTACTGCTTCATAAAGATTCATTCCACCTAACTTAAGCAATATAGCTTCAAGAACAGAAAAACCAACATATATTGACCACAAGATCAATGCTGTGTTCTGGATTTTTGGTGTGAGCTTGTCTTTTGTAGGTCCAACAGACTCTGCTCCAACCAATTTATTTCCACCAGTTCCAATTTTTGGAGCTATGGCAACAAACAGAACAACAATCCCCATACCCCCCAACCAGTTTGTTGCAGAACGCCAGAACAGTATGGATGTGGGGTTGTCCTCTATTTGAGTGAGAACAGTGGCTCCTGTTGTTGTGTATCCACTCATGACTTCAAAATATGCACTTGCATAATCTGGATAAGCACCACTTACCAAAAGTGGAATTGATGTGAAAGCTGCACTTAAAAGCCAGGAGAAAGTAACAAACAGATAACCATCTCGTGTCCCAAGGTCAGTATTTTTATGGCCGTGAGTGAAGATTGCTACAAATATACAGAATGATGCAATGGCAATATAAGAATATTCAAATCCAAGCAGAGCCTGTGATTCACCGTGAGTGTATGCCATGATTGTAGGAATTCCCATCAAAAAGGCAATGAAAGCCTGAATATAGGCAAGTAATCTTAAATCTTGTTTGATGTTCATTACTTGTCAGCCTGTATAAATAATTTTTGAATGAATTTACTGCTACCAGCACTCACACTTACAAGAACAGAATCTCCATCAGACAATGTATAATTACCATTTGGAATGATCTGCTTTCCATCTTTTGTATTTACAGCTGCAATGATACCCTTTCCTTTCATGTTGATATCAAGAAGTTTCTTACCACAGACTGGAGTCTCCTTCTCAATTTTATACTCAAAGACCTCCATTGTACCACCAAAGAATGAGTGGATACTTGAAACATTTGATCCTCTGAGCTTGCTCAATACTGTCTCAACTGTAGATTCAGTTGTGGATATTATTGAGTCAATTCCAAGATACCCTGCCATGCTCAAGTAGTTTATGTTCTGTCTTATAAGAGCAATTGATCTTACAATACCAACCTTCTTTGCATAGGTTGCTGTGATCAAGTTGAGCTCATCTACATCTGTAAGAGATATGAGTAGATCATGATTGATTAAATCAGAATCTTTCAAGATTGTATCATCAGTTATGTCTGCATTTAGAACTAACATCTGTGGAAATTCTGCTGCAAATTCTTGACACACATCTATCTTCAGTTCAATCAGTGTTATATTTTTGAGCTGTGCAGGACTGCAGAGCTTCAAGAAAAACTTTGTAATCATCGAGCCACCGACAAGTACAATCTTCATTTTTTCTTTTTTCTTGTTGGAGACGTTGGTCATCAAATTCTGCAGTTCTTTGGGCTCTCCCACAATTGACAGCACATCACCATCGTTGATGAGAGTTGATCCGTTTGGAACCATTGTACCCTCTCTGTTTTTGATTGCAGTCACAATGTAGTTATAACTTGATTCTTTTCTGATCTCCATTATTGTCTTGTTTGCAAAATTGTTGAAACGGCCAACGGGATAGTTATAAAGAATAAATGTTGAATCATTGAAGGTTATTACATTGTTGTAGATACCATTGTTTACAATATTGTAGAGAGATTTTGCTGTAACTACATTTGGATTTACAATATCTGTTATTCCAAGAAGAGTTCCAATGCTTCCGTTCTTACCACTCCAACCTAAGTTCTTGATCGCAGCTATGGTCTTATTTACTTTAAACTGGCTTGAAACAATACCACAGGATACAATATTTATCTCATCATTTCCTGTTACAGCAATGAAAGAATCGGCATCTTTACAATTGGCTTGCTCTAAAATTTCAATATCAGTACCATTGCCCAATATACCCATACAATCTAACTTACTCAAAGCATTGTCGAGACGAGCTTTATCGGTATCAATGAATGTAACATCTGCCCCTTCATTGCACAGTTTGTTGGCAATTCTAGAACCTCTTCTACCAGCTCCCACTATAATGACTTTCATCTTATAAACATCCTTAAATAAAAAACAATAAAAATACCATTTATTTTAATTTATCACATCACAGATATTTTAAATAACATGCTATATTGGTTAACAGTGAACTGTTTGACCAACTTTTTGCACAATATTGATAAAATATTTCGTAACGGATGATAAAGATTGTAACATAGAATAGAACGTAACTTCTACCAAAAATTCCAGAATTGGAAATAAATATATAAAAATATACTAATCATAGGTTAAGCTTTAATTGTCCTTTTGGACATATAAGCAGATGGTTTTTCATTTTTCATGGATAAAAGTTCCTAACAGAAGATTTTTTATGAATTTAAACTTATTCATTTGCTTTATTGCAATATATAGGGTAAATTTATTGTGTCGATTAAAGATACTAATAAATCTTTTTAAGGGGGCTTATATGAGTGAAGAAAAGAAAACTTGGTTGCTTAACACAGGAGATGATCTTTATAAAAATAGTAAAGACTTCTTTCCAATTGGTATTGATCCGGATTTAACACCATCCGACATTCCATCTACAATCATCAGTGCTATTGAAAAAGTAGCAGATGATAAATTTAAAGTTGAAATTATCTCTACTCTTAGAGGTTCTGCAGATGATAATATTTCATCTGAAAAAACTTTAACTTATCGCATCAAATATTTCTTGAGTAAAGGTGATACTTTCTCATTAAGATTTAATGATTACGATGTGGATGATGAAGATTTAGATACTTACTACTTCGGTGAGGATGATGATGACTGGGAACTTGAGAGCGATGATATTGACGATAAAGTTGTAGAGATCGATCTTGATGGAGAAAACGACGAAGAAACAGAAGAAGCTAAATTGGTTGAAGATTTAGATGACGCTGAGGAAGATATCTTTGATGATGAAGATGAATACTTTGATGATGAATTAGACGAAAACTTCTTATTCAGTGTTGGAATCCAACATTTCAAAGTTGCTGATATCAACTGGAACACAATGACTCTTGAATATTCAGTAACAGATGAAGATGACTTTCCAACAGAGGAATAATACAATTGATATTGCATGATCTTTTCATGTGATTATTTAAATATAAGCCAAGGCAATCTATTATCAGAGAGCCTTGGTTTTTTTTGCCTATTCAGCAGCAACTATTTCAGGAGCAATGTATTTGCCTTCTTTGATTGTTGTAGCAAAGATGCTGTTCAGAAGGCCAAGAATGGCTGATATTATGAACAGAACCTCAATTCCTGCTGTCTGCCAGATCCAACCACCAAGAAGAGCAATCACTATGCTGATTAGATGATTTACAGATATACCTGTGGTAATTGTTTTTCCCAATTCCTCTTGGTTATCAGAAAGGTCCTTGCAGTAAACAAGAGATGCCATGCTGCAAAGAGATAGAATTGAATCCAGCACATAGTTGGCACATACAACGTAATATGCGGTCTGATGGTCAAATATTCTATGAGCAAAACCATAGAAGAAGCACACGATTATAAGAATCAATGTATCAGCTATCATGACTTTCTTGTAACCTATTTTATCAATAATTTTTCCAATTAGAGGAGAGAACAGTATTGAAAGGCCTGCGGTGAGTGCATAAAGGAGTGCCATAACAGATGCACTGGCACCATAATTCAATACAAGTACAAAAGGAGCAAATGTTATGAAGATCTGCTTTCTAGCACCATAGAAGAAAGATAATATGTAATATTTGCTGTATTTTTTATGGAAGTAGATTTTTGGACCTTTTTTAGGTTCTGAATCCAATTCAGGTATGCGTGTGACAAATAGATATGATACAAGAGCAATGATCATTGCAATGAAATATATAATTTTATAGGACTCAGCATCGCCTCTTCCAAAATTAAAATACGAAAGAATCAAAAAGAAAATAGGAACAAGTAAGAAACCAAGAATCTGCCCTATAGATCGGTATCCCGTCATGACACCCAGAGCATTACCACTCATGTTGGGATTTGACATTTCAATTGATAGACTCTGCCTTACCTGCATACTTATGTGCTCACCAAAGCTATTCATTACCAAAAATAAAACAACTACCCATTTGCTTGTTCCAAGAAAGGTCAATCCCAAAAAGCCACAGGCTGAAACAAGAATTGCTATTTTATAATTGTTCTTATCACTTTTCTTATAGAGCCATGCAAGAATGAATATCAGAAACAAACCAGGAAGCTCTCGGAAAAATTCAATGACACCTAAATCAATTTTAGATATCTTGATTATATCTGCTAGATAATTGTTCATTATAGCTTTTGCAATACTGTTTGTAATTCCAAATAATAAGGCAGATAGTAAAAAAGGCATCACGTTATAAGATGATTTGAATGAATCATGGATTGATATTTTTTTGTTTATTTTAGACGACATTGGATATCCTATGAATTAAGTTTCGTTCATGATATAACCAATGTCTCAATACCTCAATAACATTTGATGATAATATGCTCTATTTTATAAATTCCAATTTATTTCTTAAAAATTAAATTTGGGCAAATTGATTTAAGAGAGCTCTCTCCTATTATTGAATCATCCTGTAAGGGAACACTCACAAGTGATGTATTTGGGAAAATGGATTCAATTTTGCTCTTCCATTCTTCATTCCCTTTTGATTTATTGATTACAATTTTTCCCAAAGTAAGATGCAACTCATCAAGTTGCTTTTTTATAAGCAAGCTTTCAGATAGGCTCAGTTCATCTTCATTCATAACAAGCACCAATTCTGTAATGGAGGTATCAGATAGCATCGAGTTGAGCTTTTTATATCTTTCCTTCATACTCTGTAACCTTATATAGACAGGATCATCTTCAACCTTATCAAGATTATCTTTTCGTATGCGAGCTACAGTATTTTTCTTTTCAATGATCTGAACTCTCATTTCAGAGAGTGCATTTATCCAATTCAAATTGACCTGAGGAAGAGCAAGAGTCTTCAGCGTCAATGCAGTTGGAGGAGTATCTATCACAATTGAATCAAAAGATTTTTCTTTGTAGCAGTCTTCCAGAATAAGAAGAGATGCATACTCTTCAGTTCCTGGGGAGTACTTAAGTATGGAAAAATATTTTTCCATATTGAGCGACTGCTGATAGTGATATACATTCAGCATTGTATTTTTGATGCCTTTTATATATTCCTTACTTTTTCCAGGAAGGTCTGCTTCCGAAACATAAAGATTATCAAACATTTTCTTCGGTCTTTTAGAGAGCTTTGCTTCAAATATATCATGCAGATTGTGTGCTGGATCCATGGACACCAACATCACTTTTTTTGAATTTGGTATTTGATTTACGGCTTCAAGCGATGAACAAGTAGATTTTCCAACTCCACCCTTGCCAATAAAAATTCTATATTTGCTCATTTACAATCTCCTATGGTTCACCTATGATACTTGCAATCTCACTCAGACCATTTCCTGTTTGAGTTGCTCTGAGCACCATTCTTTCATAATCGTCTTTCATCAATGGAAGCAGCTCCATTGTAACTGCAATTGGAGGAGAAGGCAGACCTACTGCATCTCCAAATAGAAGAAGTGTGAAGGTGTGTTCCATCTCTCTAGCTTCATATTCCAATTGATCTGTTGCCTTATGGCGATTGGCCATCTCAAGCCCCTGAAAAAAAGCCTTCAATTCTCGGACTCTCTTTCTCTCACTGAATTTTTTTTTCTTTGCCATAAATCACCTTATTTCTTATTATTGTAATCCTCTACATTGAACTCCACCAACTCCATATTGACCGCTTTTTTGCTTGGAATAATTGAATAAATGCCATACATTGCAAACAAAATTGTGACAGTAAGCAGAGCATCATAGATCATTGCATAGTAGCCATATATTGCAAATAGAGCTCCAATAAAGGCACTAATTGAAACCAATTTTTTAAAATTCAAATAAGATCTCTTGCTTATATTTCCATCATCTTTTACCTTTTTAAATGTAAGAAGGCGAATGATGATTGGTATGCAGGCTGAAAAAATAGCTGAACCAAAGAAACAAACCATAGTCAGTGCATAACCTGCTCTAGTCAAATGGTCCATATTACTTCTGTGATACAAAAAAGTTGCAAGCAGCAGCACAAGCAACACAACACATATTACAATGAAACGATTTTTTAAAGTTCTGTAGGTATCATCTAGCATTTATCTTAACTCCTAATAAAAAATGACAACCGAAATGAGATATCTCACTCATTCCGGTTTATTTATTAAAAAATATGATCAATCTTTAAAATTAATCAACTTTCTTCTTTTTAGCTATAGCAATAATGCTGCAGATTCCAACATAAGCTGCAATAACAATAATTATAAAGTTAACGATACCCAGCAGTGCATTGCCCTTTACAACATATGAAATTTCATTTTCTACCAATGCCCATAAAGTCATCACAAACATGAATAATGCAGGAATAAAGGTTGCAAGGTATTTCTTGCCACCACGACCTCTTAAATATACAGAACCAGCAAATAGAGCCAATGCTGCTAATGTCTGGTTGTTTGCACCAAACAGAGGCCATAGAACTGTAGCACCTACAGCAGTGATCAGACCATCTGAAGTCCTAGGACCTGAGAAAGCCAATACAGCAGCAGAAAGAACAGTAATTGCAGTTGCACCATATTTATTTGTGTACCAGTGACCATTATCACTACCAACACGAGCTTTTGGAGTTAACAATTCTTGAACAACATATCTCTGCAGACGAGTTGTAGTATCAAGAGATGTACCTGCAAATGAAGCTACGAATACACCCATGATAACTGCAGCAATTCCACTAGGAATTCCCAAGCTCTCAACAATGTTTGAAGCACCTTCGATGAATGCTGTTGTTGGAGGAGTCATTCCGTATGAGCCATACATACTAGCCCAAACTTGTGAATCTGAACCTTGAGCAGCAAGTCCCAAACCAGCACAACATGCGATGATTACAAGAACAGCTAAAGCACCTTCCATCAACATTGAACCATAACCAACAAATAAAGCATCATCTTCACTTGCAACCTGTTTTGAAGTTGTTCCTGAAGCAACTACTGAGTGGAAACCTGAAATAGCACCACAAGCAATTGTTATGAACAAGAATGGCCAAAGATTAGGAGCGCCCTGTGGTTGTGTATTTACTGCAGGAGCAATCAAATGCAATCCACCGTTGAAAGGAGCTACCAAAACACCGAGAGTCAAAAGACCCATTGCAATGAATAATTCCCAAGCGTTCATATAATCACGAGGTTGTAACAATGTAGTTACAGGAAGTACAGATGCTATAAATGCATATATCAATAAAATAATTGTCCATACTGCAATTGGGTCAAAGATACCAACTGAACCAACTTCAATAGGGATAAGTTCACCAATAACAACTGTTACATACATAGCCAATACTGCAAAGAATGTACCTTTAGTGGTACCAACACCTTTCTTGTATAATGCCCAACCTAATGCAATTGCAATTGGAATTTCAATCCAGAATGGGAATACAGAACCAGGATATGCAGCAAAAACAGCTGCCATAACTTTACCAAGAATAGCAATGAACAACCATAATTCAATAAATACTATTAAGAAGAAAGCTACTTTGATCTTCTTACCAATAACTTCAGTTGCAACTTCACTGATTGATTTACCCTGGTGTCTTAATGATAAAACGAGGGAAGAAAAGTCTTGTACAGCACCCATAGCAATGGATCCAACAAAAACCCAAATCAAAGCTGGAAGCCAGCCCCAAATAACTGCGATTGCAGGTCCAACAATTGGGCCAGTTCCCGCGATTGATGTGAAGTGGTGACCAAAAATAATACCTCTTTTTGTAGGTACATAGTCCACACCATCTTCAAACTCGACAGCAGGTGTTTTATTGGCATTAGAGAGTTCGAATATTCTCTTACCAATGAATTCACCATAGATTTTGTAAGCCACAATGTAACCTACAAAAGCCAATACCATAATTAATACAGCATCCATTTCTTTCTCCTTTTTGGTTGAAATATCAATATCTCAACAAGTCAAACACAAGGCTCATCAAGAATTTTACACACATTAATTATCAGCAAATTGCCCTCTTAATTGGATTATTTTTTTATAAAAATTCAAAAAAAATAACCAAGTAAAAACAAAGCTCAAGGATTATGATAAACCCAGTTGTTTCAGATTTCAACAAAAATTATTGGACTTGGATGATGTAAAACCGATTAAAAACATATTTTTAAAAATACAGAGAATGAATGAAGTTCAAATTAAAATTGATCTACCACTCAATAAAACTTCGCAAAATTTTTAAAAAATTCTCTGAAATATAGCTTCGATTCAGAGCAAAAACTTGAAGTTATTTTATTATTATTTGTTTTGAAGTTATGACCTAAATACTATCGAAATGTTTCAGTATTTTAGTGTCTTTCAATCAAAACTTGTTAGGTATATTATAATTCAAAATACATCTTTTTATTGAATTAGAAAAAATATAACAACTTATTTTACTTTATACATATTTTTCTATCAGGAATCTGCGTTGTTGCTAAAAAACTTAAACAATTATAATCATCAACAAATTTCAGTAAATCTGAAGTTGTTTTTATATACAGATGTCAAAAAGTTTCATTTTTTTTATCATCTTTTACAACGATAACATACATTTTTGCAACTATATTATCATTTTCATTCAAATGTAATTTGAATGAAACAAGCTGTCTAATTTATAAAATTTACAAAAAAATTAATTACACACTTACTGTCATCTGTCCCATAAATTCACAAACAAAATACCAAATTTTTTATTTTGACATACGGCATTGCAATGTAAAAAAAATATTTTTTTGTATCGTGTTTGAGCTTAAATGTATTACAAATACTTAACAAATAGTAATTAAAATCTAATAATGAACAAAAATATCATCATTTTTTGTAAATTGAATTTGTTAGATTACAAAATAAAGACTCTCTATTTTTTATTACAATTTTCAATTATAACGCCAAACTTGTCGTTTTGATCTTATTTGCATATCTTTAATGTAAGATTTGCATTCTTTAACTGTTATTGAAAGCAAATAATACAGGAGTTTCATATGTATACTGGCTCGAATCCTACAGCCTTGATCTCACAAAAAATGATAGCTGATTCCTTTTTGAAACTTCTTGAGAAGAAACCTTTCAACAAGATCACAATTACAGAAATCAACAGAAAAGCAAAGCTTTCAAGACAGACCTACTATTCAGTTTTTGATTCCAAAGAAGAAATTCTGAAATTCAAATTTCAATGCGTGTTCAATGAGTATAAGAAAAATATATCAGAGCTCAAGATCAAGGATTTGAATTCTTTGTTGAATATCACAATTGATATTTTCATAGACAATGTAGATTTCTTATCAATAATAGTCAAAAATAATCTAAATGATCTTTTTGTAAGAATGAACTCTCAATTTTTACGGGAGATGGGAAAATATATTCAAGTTACAGATGAAGAGCACAAAGATTATGCACTCTCCTTTATTACAGGAGCTTTTACCGAAATGCTCTCTCATTGGTTGGAAGATGATAAAAAACTCAGTCGCCAGGACATGATTGATTTAACTGAAAAGATTTTGAGTGGGAAATATTTTATGATGCAGACTGCATTATGATATATTCAGTGAATTACTTACTTGAATATTATATATAAGGTAGAAAAACACATAAGAATGGAGTAATATTTGATTATGAATTATATAGAAATTTGTCCCTATGCCGACCGCTGTGGTGGTTGTCAATTGCAGGGCGTATCATACAGAGAACAACTCAATGAAAAGATGGACATGGTCGAAGATGTCCTTGATTATTACTCCCCAATAGCTCCTATCATTGGTATGGAAAACCCAACCAATTATAGAAATAAATCTCAATCAGTTTATGGCTTGAAAAAAGGCAATGTAATCAACGGTATTTACAGATCTCATTCTCATGAGATTGTACCGGTTAAAGTTTGCATGCTTCAAGATAAAGAAACTGATGTTATATTCCAAACAGTCAACGAATTGATGGGAACTCTTGGAATAGAACCATATGATGAAGATATGAACTGGGGTGTCATTCGACATGTACTTGTTAAAAAATCTTTCTCAACTGGTCAAATAATGGTAGTTATTGTCAGTGGAACTCGCAAGATTCCTCACAAGAAAGATTTTTTGAAACTGCTGCTGACAAGGCATCCAAATATTGAAACCATTCTTCTCAATATAAACAATGAACAGACATCTATGGTTTTAGGTCCCGACGATGAAGAGATTCTTTACGGACAGGGTTATATTGAAGATGAGCTATGTGGCCTCAGATTTAGAATTTCTGCTAAATCTTTCTATCAAGAGAACTCTGTTCAAGCTGCAAAGCTATATAACATTGCAATGAAGATGGCTCAGTTGAAAAGCACTGATAAAGTTATGGATGCTTACTGTGGAACAGGTACAATTGGACTTGTTGCAGCTAAAGAAGGAATTGAACATTTAATCGGTATTGAAAATAACAAACAAGCAGTTAAAGACGCT
>JBFHKM010000092.1:0-12415 GCA_041595335.1 Sphaerochaetaceae bacterium | reverse complement strand
TGCTAGAACCCAGTATCTCAATGGCATTCTTTTGGGAATTGTTTTGAAAGAATCCATTTTGTAGCGATACGGGGCTTTGGTTGCATTATTAGAAAAGTCATATGGCAAATAATAATTACCAATCTGTGATGGAAATGGTTTGCTATGAACGTTGTTCGCAAAAACTTTCATTTTTCTCCCAAAAGATGGTGATTCACCTATCAATCAGGAGGAGTGCAAGTTCCCATGAACACATCATGTGCATTCCAATAAATAACAATCAAATCGTTTTTTTGATAGAAAGTAAGTCAATAAAACATTAAAAAATATATTTTATTAAAGCGTCAGATAACAATAAGAACTCTACATCTTATTTCAGCATGACTGAAGTAAATGATACAAACAAAGTTATCTCATCTACATCAGAATTTATCTGAATGCTATTTATCGCTGAACCGTTGTTAGATTAAATCGCTCATAGCAATTTCTTCTAACTCTTTAACTCAGTTGCTATACTCTCTGTGTATACATATGGTGATGTCAGTTTCTACTTGAGGTAGTCAAACATCAGAGCAGAGGAATGAAAGAAAAACTTCAATCAAGCAATTCAATCTCTCTCTGTGGACATTGATGTCATCTCCTTGTAAGTCTGTTTTCTTAACTTATCTATGAAAAATCATAGAAGGGAGAATAATTCTCAATGCCATATTGCAACCACTCTATAGCTTTGGTTGCAACTGTATAAGCTCGTTGTGGTGAATTTAGATTTATCAAATCTAAGTATTTTAAAACTATTTGGGTAATTCAGAAATTACCTTTTAATTCTAAGTGAGCCCAAAAAGTATTATAACATGTATCTATTATAAATGTCCAATGTTTATGGCCTCGTAAATTTGAGTTGATGAATATTCAACGGTGGAAATAAATATGTAGAAATACAGTATATTTTAATAACTCTGTTTTGAAGAAAATTTGGACTTTGGGAGAGCAATTTATTGACATATTATTATATAACTAATGAAAAAAATGGTGTATTTTTTTTGCATTTTTATGCAAAATATGTATATATTAAAAAATAGTATGATACACTTTTGTAATTTATGTGTAATTAAAAATATAAATTTTACACACTTTATACTTTTTTTGTATTTTAATTAATATATTACAAATTTATCTTTGACAGGATATTCATATTTCTTCATAATTTAGAAAATATATTATTTAGGAGAGATAAAAATATGAAGAGATTAACAGTTTTAATATTTGCTATGTTATTTAGCATTTCATTGTTCGCTAGTGGGGCTAAAGAAGAGCCTGGGGCAGTAGAAACTCAGGATTCAACTGTTGTTAAAATTGCATTGATTATTGAAAATACAATTGATGATAAAGGTTGGAGCCAAGCAATGCATGACGGTATCATAGAAGCACAGGAAGCTTTACCAGGAAGAATTGAATATTCATATTCTGAAAAAATGAAACCTGTTGATGCTGGATCTGCTGCAAGACAATATGTTGCTGAAGGTTATGATATCATCATTGGACATGGTGCTCAGTATAAAAATATAATGTTAGAAATGGCTGATGAATATCCAGATACAACATTTGCATTTGGAACATCTTCTGAAGTAGGTCCATCAAATGTATTCACTTACATGCCTGAATCAGAAGAGACTGGATATCTTTCAGGTATCATTGCTGGTATGGTTACCAAAGAGAATGTTGTTGGCGTTGTTGGTCCTGTAGATGGTGGTGATGCTGCTCGTTATAACAGAGGATTTGTACTTGGTGTTAAATCTGTTAACCCAGATGCAAAATTCATGATTGCTCATACAGGTTCCTTCTCAGATTACATCAAAGCTGGACAGGTAGCTCAATCTCAAATTCAAAGCGGAGCAGATGTACTTACAGGATCTTCACAGCAGGCTTTAGGAGCTCTAAGAGCTGTAGCAGATGAAAGTGATAAAGACATCTGGTGGGTTGGACAGGATATTGCTCAATTAGGAATTGAGGAAGGCTATAAATGTATCGCTGCTTCATCATATAACTATAAAGCTGTTATTGAATCATTAGTTGAAAAACGTGATAGCGGTATTTATGGTGGTGAGGTCATTCCAATGAACTTCAAAAATGGTGGGTTTATATTTGAATTCAACTCAACATTATCTGATATGTATGCAGGATCTATTGAAGATGCAGTCAATGCACAGCTTGATTCATTCAAAAATGAATCTGGCTTGGTTGATTGGAAAAGCGTTGATTATTCAGCACTATAAATCTTAGATTCTTTTTATCCTGCAGCATTCGCTGCAGGATATATTTCAAATAAATGGGAAAATATGGACAATATTATAAGCTTAAAGATGGAAAACATTACAAAGCGTTTTCCAGGTATCCTTGTACTTAACCAGGTAAATATAGAAGTTCATAAGGGCGAAGTGTTGGCACTGGTTGGTGAGAATGGAGCAGGAAAGACTACTTTAATGAATATCCTTATGGGATTGTATCAATGTGACGAGGGCTTTATTGAGATCAATGGAGAAAAAACTGTATTCTCCTCTCCAAGTGATGCCTTCGCTAATGGAATTGGAATGGTACATCAACATTATATGTTGGTACCAAATTTAACTGTAACTGAAAATATTGCACTGGGCTTTAAGGAAGTACAGAAAGGTTTCAAACTGAACCTTAAAATTGTAAAAGAAAAAATTGACGAAATAAGCAAAAAATATGGATTGTATGTAGATCCTGATGCTTACATATGGCAACTTTCTGTCGGTGAGCAACAGAGAGTTGAACTTGTTAAAACACTGTGTCTTGGTGCGAAATGTTTGATTTTGGATGAACCAACCAGTGCTTTAACACCACAAGAAATTGACGAACTTATCCAATTATTATCAATCATGAAAGAAGAATTGCCAATAATTTTTATTTCCCATAAATTGCAGGAAGTTAAAGATTTATCAAATAGAGTATCGATTCTAAGACATGGTGAGATAGTATTTGAAGGTCAGACCAAAGGTCAAAGTCCTTCTGATATTGCAGCATTGATGACAGGACATGAAGTTGTTATGGCTGTAAACAATGAAGAGGATCAAGGCGGTGATGAGATTCTCTGTCTGAAAGATATAAATGCTAAAGGAGATAGAAACTTCTTAGCATTGAATGATTTGAATTTGAACATCAGAGCTGGAGAAATTGTTGGTCTTGCAGGTGTTTCAGGAAATGGACAAAAAGAATTGGCACAGGTAATAAATGGTCTTAGAAAAATTGAGAGTGGCTCAATTACATTTTATGGCAAAGATATTACAAATAAGCCTTCAAATTTCATCATCAATGAAGGGATGGGCTATATTCCTGAGGATAGAAATACAGAGGGAATTGTTCCGCTCTTTTCAATGAAAGAGAATTTAATATTGAAAGATTGTGACAGTGAAAAATTCAGTCGTCATAACTTAATTGATTATAAAAAAGTTGATTCAAATGCAGATGAGCTTAAAGAGATGTTTGATATCAGATGTGCTTCAACTTCAACTAGTGCTGGTTCATTTTCTGGAGGTAACATTCAGAAGGTAATTCTTGCAAGAGAGATCAGCAGAAAACCAAAATTCTTGATTGCTGTTTATCCCACAAGAGGCCTTGATTTAGGAGCAGTTGAGTTCATTCACAAAACTCTACTGCAAAAAAGAAATGAGGGACTTGGAATTTTATTGATCAGTGAGGAACTTGATGAAATCTTGAGATTGTCTGATCGTATTGCAGTCATATTCAAAGGTCATATTCAGAAGGTATTGCCTAAAAAAGAAGCTGACAAACAGAGTCTTGGTATTCTGATGGCGGGGGTCAATGATGAACAATAAGTTTAAAAATTTATACAAGCTTTCAATAATAGCAATAGCTATCATTGTGGCATTACTGATAAGCTCCTCCATATTGATGATTATCGGAGCTGATGCTTTTAAGACTTTT
This sequence comes from Sphaerochaetaceae bacterium, assembly GCA_041595335.1. Taxonomy (GTDB): domain Bacteria; phylum Spirochaetota; class Spirochaetia; order Sphaerochaetales; family Sphaerochaetaceae; genus Pleomorphochaeta. The sequence continues at coordinate 8,470 of JBFHKM010000092.1, read as the reverse complement.
CTGGTTATCTTCACTGAGCCATTAAAAACTAAAATACAATTCACTGAGGTCATAATAAGAGCAATCCCTCTTTCAATTATAGCCTTGGGAATCACTGTAGCCTATCGTTCAGGAACAATTAATATTGGAGCTGAAGGTCAGATGGCAATGGGTATTTTGGGTACAGCAGGTTGTGCTCTAGCATTACCTACAATGCCGTCATTCTTACTCATACCTCTATCACTACTTTTTGGTATGGTGACTGGTGGTATATGGGGATTTGTACCTGGCTATTTAAAAGCTAAATTAGAAGTCAGTGAGTTGTTATCAACAGTTATGTTGAACTATATAGCAGCTCAATTATATACATTCTTCCTACGTGGACCAATGCTGGATCCAGCAGAACTTACAATGGGCTCTGGTACTCCACAATCAATGAGATTGAGCAAGAATGTTTGGCTTCCCAAATTGTTGAAAGGAACTAGACTGCATGCAGGTATCTTCATAGTTATTGTTGCAGCTATTCTTGTTTATTTCTTTCTGTGGAAAACAACATGGGGTTATAAAATGAGAGCAGCAGGTGCAGAGCGAAAGGCAGCAAGATACGGTGGTATAAATGTTGCTTATTACATAACAATTTCCATGGTGATATCAGGTGTATTTGCTGGACTTGCTGGTGGGGTTGAGGTAATAGGTGTTCATCACAGAGCTATTGAAGGAATCACCAGTGGTTATGGTTTCTCAGGAATCGTAGTTGCATTATTTGGTGGACTTCATCCTTTAGGAATTCTACCTGCTTCATTCTTCTTTGGTCTGCTACTTGTAGGAGCCGATATGACTCAAAGAATGGTTGGTGTTCCAGCTAACATGGTTCAAGTGTTGGAGGGCATCATTATTTTAGTAATTGTTGCAACTCAAATGGTCTTAGATGATAAATATCTTCAAGACAGAGTCTACAGAAAGTTATATAAAAAGGAGGCAAAATAATGAATTTAATTGTTAATGTATTATCATTGGGTATACCATTCAGTGTTGCTTTATTATTAGCTTCCATTGGTGAGAACTTCAATCAAAGAGCTGGCATATTCAACCTTGGCTGTGAAGGAATAATGGCAATGGGGGCATTTGTTGGAATGTTGGTCCCATATGCTATAGGACAGGGAGGTGCTGTCTCGGGGATTTATAATCTATATGGTCTGCTCTTGGCTGCTGGAATTGGTGCCTTGATTGGTCTTGTATTTGGAATTGTTGTTATAACATTCAAAGCTCCTCAAGGTATTGCTGGTATTGGACTTCAGATGTTTGGTGTTGGCCTTGCTGGTACACTATTCAGACATTTCATTGGTGGAACTCAAAGTGTTCCTGGAATTGACTCTTTGAATATTCCTTTTTTATCAGATATTCCTGTACTGGGACCAATTTTATTCTCACATAATATATTGGTTTATCTGGCATTCTTGATGGTACCTTTTTCTAATTACATCTTGTTTAAGACTCCATGGGGTTTGAGAGTAAGATCTGTTGGAACTTTTCCTAGAGCCGCTGATTCAATGGGAATCAATGTAAACCGAGTTAGATTCCAAGCGTTGGCACTTGGTGGTGCCTTAGCTGGTATTGCAGGAGCTTATTTATCATTGGCACAAGCTAAAATGTTCAGTGATGGCATCATAGCTGGTCGTGGATTCATAGCAGTTGCTTTGGTATATTTTGGACATTGGAATCCCGTTACAATTATGCTTGGAGCTCTACTTTTCTCAATTGCAGAAAGCTTTCAATATGCAATTCAAGGAATGGGAATTAACTTTCCATATGAATTTGCAGTAATGTTACCATATGTTATGGTAATTGTAACATTGGCATTCTCTCGTGATAAAAAGATGCAGGAACCAACATCGCTTGGTATTCCATTTGATAGAGAAAAAAGAATCTAGATATTAGAAAGATGCTCTTTAATAAAAAATCCACTCCTTATTATATGTATGAACAAGTATATGTTCAGTACAGATTAAGGGGTGGATATTGTTTTTATATGGTTTTTTTATAATTCTGCTTTGAGTTTGATTACATCCAAGTTGTTTGGAAAGATATTTGTTGCATAGGAATAGTAGGTTGCTGCAAAGTCATCCTTTCCTTCTTTTGCTGCAATGATTCCAAGATTTCTAACAGCTTCGAATGCATCCTTAGGAAGCAGTTCATAATTACCAATCAGTTCTTTGAGCTGTTGTTTTGCTTTTTCTTTATCACCACCAAATAAACCGGGTGCATAAATTTTCTTCTCACTGTCAATCAAAATCGAACGAGGATTTTCTTTATTCAGCTTCAGTGCTTTATCTAGCACCTTACTCGATTCTATACCTTTTGAGAATATATAAGAGCTGCCGAGCATGATGTAATTGCCAAGTAAATCTGCTTTTACAATCAAGGCCTCTTCATTTTTATTTAAATTTGAGATCTTACCAATTTCATCAAGACCATCTTCTGTAAATACCTTCCCATTTTTATCATTCAACGTAGTTTTGGTCTTTATTAGGTACTCTCCAACAATCTGAAATACCTGAGACTTTGAAATGATCTTTGCATCTTCATCAAAATCTGAAGAATCAATAAAATCAGTAATTGATCTCACCTCATCAGATAGGTTGCTCTCTGTTGGGCTGTCATACATGAAGTAAACAAAGTCTCTATATGACTCTGTGTCATATATTTTTTGAACATCTGTTTCAGGATAGCTCGCAAACACAGAGGATGTTATCACAAAAAAAGTAAGAAATAATATAATAAGTTTTTTCATATTATGAGTATATGTCAATAATCGTCAGCGGTCAATTTATAAAAGACATAATGTCTTTGGAGAATATTGATTTCAGGTGCGATATATAACTCTTTTCATTCAAGGACTTACTCTCCAAAAGTATGAGAGAAATTAATTGCAATTTTTAACATATGTTAATGATATTGTTTTGCTCTTCATCTAACTTATCAGTATTAGGAGATTCAACATGACAATTGATAATGACACTGAAAAGAGAAAATACTATCTGGACTGGATCAAAGTCTGTGTGGTTCTGATTCTGGTTCCATTTCATACTGCGGTCAGTTTTTCACATATAGGACATGCATATAATTATACAGAAGAGGTGGTAAATTCTTTTCTTTTCATCTTTATATCTGACTATTTTAATTTATGGTTCATGAGAATGTTATTCTTCATTTCTGGAATTTCTGTTTTCTTGGCATTGAAAAAAAGATCTAAGAAGCAATTTATAAAAAATAGATTCAGAAGACTTATGGTGCCAGTGATTTTTGTTGTTTTTACAATTGGACCATTATCTGGATACATATTGGCAATACAGCACTACAGTTATGTGGGATCATTTATTTCATTTTATCCACAATTTTTCTTGCACGTGACTCAATATTTGTTCTGGGGACACATGTGGTATTGTGTTTATTTGTTTGCTTACTCAATAGTGACTCTTCCGTTGTTTTTCTATCTAAAAAGAAATATAGATGTTGTTGATCAGCTCAATTTGTTTTTAGAAAAGAAGAATCATATTCTTTTGCCAATGCTTATCATTGCAGCTTTTGAAATGTTGTTTAGACCTTTTTATCCAGGACTTCAAACTCTCATAGGTGATTGGGCTAACTTTTTTGTATATCTCTCATTTTTTATTTTTGGTTTTGTTATGGGACAGAGCAGCAGTCTGATGCATGTTATATCAAAAAAGATGATGATATTTTTCATATCTGCTGTTGCTTCAACCATAATATATTTCTACATAAAAAGATTTTCAAATTTCTCGCTAGAAAGTTATAAAATCAAAGCATTGTTGAGCTCTCTTTGGGGAATTGCAGCATACAGCTGGGTTTTCTTCTATCTTGCTTTTTTCAAAAGATATGTAAATAAGTCAAATAGATTGTTGAGTTATTTATCAAAGACATCATTTCATCTGTATGTGTTTCATTACTTCATACTTTCAATCATTCTATTTTTCATGTTTCAAACTGAAATGAACTATTACATGATTTGGTTGACTACAACAGTTTTAACTTATTTAGTTTTCATTTTTATGTATGAACTTGTGAATAGATGTAATAAATACATAAGAAAATTTACCGATTAGAGATGTTATCTTGGGGGCAAGCTATCTTTGTAAATTCAATTTCATTGCCTTTAGATTGTTGTTTGATATAGAATAGAGAAATGAATAGAAAACAATTAATTGATGATCTGCAGCAATCCTTCAACTCTTTTGATATACCTGAAGAAGAATTTAATATATTGGAATCAATGTTGATTCCAGAGGTATTTAAAAAGAAAGAATTTCTAGCTGTAGAAGGAAATCCTGCTGATAAAGTAGCATTTGTTCTTTCTGGTCTTTTTCGTGCCTACTATATCACCGAGACAGGAGATGAAAAGACCATTGTTTTTAGGGGAAGAGGTAATATCATATCTTCTTATAACTCCTATATAAAAAATAAGGATTCCAAGTTTTCAATTCAAGCTCTTGAAGATAGCACTGTACTGTACATCACTGTGAAAAATTTTGAGACCTTACTTTCCAGTGATAGCTTCTGGCAGATCAATGCTGGCAAGTACTATATGAACCTATATGCTGCCAAAGAAAATAGAGAAAGAGACCTTTTATCAGATAGTGCAGAAAAAAAATATAAAAAGTTTTTGATTGAATATCCAGGGCTAGAAAGTAGAATAAATCAATATTACATAGCTTCATATCTTGGAATTACAGATGTCTCATTAAGCAGAATTCGAAGCAAACTTTTTAACCAAGAGACCTAATTCTTTAGATTTTTGATCAACTTTCATGTTTGAATTGCTCAAATTTAGATAAATATTACTGTAAAGTTGAACTTACATTATTAATCATTAAAAAAAAATAGAATCGTTTTGACCCTATATTTCTCTATTAATTTTGAATATATCAATAATCTATTCAAAAAACTCTTATATAATGAATTAAATATTACTTTATGACAGAACAATTTATTAGCACGATGGTGCTAATTTAATTTTAGTATTGAGGTGCAGTTAAAAGCATGATATTATTGTAAAAAAACTAATTTTGTATTTCTGCTTGTTGGGGAAAAACGGGTGAGGATTTGCAAAATGGCTAGAGGGTGCTGAATGTATTATGATGAAGCTTGCATGAACTATCCATCGATAATTTTAATTATCGAGCCAACTACCGGAAGAATTGTTGCCGCTAATAAGAAGGCAGAGATTACTTACGGGTATTCAATAGAAAAATTATGCACAATGAATATCAATGAAATCAATGCTCTGAAGCAGAATCAATTGAATGTTGAATTGGAAATGGCTACAACTGGAAAGTGCAACGTATTTCAATTCTTACATAAAACAGCTGATGATAAGCTCATAAATATGGAAGTAGATAGTTATCCAACTTTGATAAACAATAAGGTTTATCTCTTCTCTTTAATCTCACCAATCCCCCCTGAAAGTATCATATCAACCTCCAGTATCAATCTAGTTGAAGAATCAACAGATTCTATAATGATTGTTGATCAAAACAACAAAGTGCGTAAAATCAATAAAAGTTTTGAGAAACTGTTTGATTGCAAAGAAACAGATGTAATTGGTGAGAGTGCATTTTCTTTATTGAAAGGCCTAGATTTAGAAAAATATGAAAATCTTGTTTCATCATTTTCTGAGAGAGGATCTAAAAAAGTCAGCTTCAACATAGCAGATGATGATAAAGTTGTTGAATATACTTTAACAGGTATTCCAACTTTTTATTTGGACAATTATTATGGTGCCGTTTTCTTGATTCATAGAAACTGTGATCAAAAAGCAGTTGAAGAGTCCAATAAAGAGTTAATTGAAAAAAAACTTGGTGAGATGGAAAAAATAAATACCGAAAATAATGATTTTCTAGCCAGGATGTCTCATGATATGAGAACACCAATGAATGCAATAATTGGTATTGCAACATTTGGGATGGATGAGATCAAAGATCCAAAAGCTCATGAATATTTTTCACAGATAAAAGACAGCAGTGATTATCTTCTAGCTCTAATCAATGACATTTTAGATATGCAAAAATTAGAATCTGGAGAGATCAAATTAAATGAAGTTATAACCAATACTCCACGAATAGCTCAAAAAGTCAGAACAATTATTGAACCAAGAGCTGCACAGAAGGGAATTGACCTCCGTTTTGATCTTGAATGTGAAAATATGTACCGCTTTATAAAAGTCGATGAAAGACGTTTGGAACAGGTAATAATAAATATTCTGAATAATGCCATAAAATATACACCAGAAGGTGGAATTGTTATTTGGAGAGATTATGCAACAAATCTACCAGATGGTAGAATAAAAGTTTCACATGAATTCATTGATACAGGAGTGGGGATAAGTTCAGAGTTCCAGAAGAACATGTTTGAACCTTTCACATCTGAAGTCAACTCTCAATCCAAATCTGAAGGTGGCAGTGGTCTAGGTCTTGCAATCACTAAGAATCTACTTGATAAAATGGGTGGAGAGATATCTTGCAAATCCAAATTAGGAAAGGGTACCACTTTCTATATGAATGTGTATTTCAATCCTGCAACAGAAGAAGAAATTGAAGTTTTCTTGAAGACATCTAAAGTTGAAAAGGGCATAAAAGTCATCAAAGGTAAGAGATTGCTGATCTGTGAAGATGTGGATATAAATATCATGATATTGAAGAAAATGCTTGATGTTTATGGTTGTGATATTGATGTTGCTAAAAATGGCTTGGATGGTGTAAATCTTGCTAGAGAAAATAATTATGATGCAATCTTGATGGACATCAGAATGCCTGTTATGAATGGTCTTGAAGCAGCAAAAGAGATAAGAAAATTCAGTTCAAAAGTCCCAATTATTGCATTATCTGCCAATGCATATTTTGAAGACATTCAAAAATCTAAAGCTGCAGGAATGAACAAGCATTTAGCCAAACCAATAATTAGAGAGGAATTATATTCAACTCTATCTTCTCTATTAGATTTATAAGACATCAAATATAAGCTTTAAAGCCTTAATTTAAGAACATCAATGACTTATCTTTAAGGCTGATTTTCGCTTTTCAAATTAGAATCTTTCATTTATATTTGTACCCATTCGTTTTTTTCAAACGAAGACTTTTACCATGATTTCATCTAAAAATATAATATCAAAGTATGAAATAATCTTCATTAGCTTCTTTTTTGAGGATTAGAATTATTGTTTGCATCCTTTTGATTAACAAAGTTTTACTAGTATTTTTTTATATCTTAACTATTTGTCACAAAAAACATTAACTTTAGCTTTCTCTATCTTTATGCATACTTCTAATGTATAATTTATTTACAAGATAAATAGAAAAAAGAGATGATGAGAAATTCAAATCTTTCAAAATTTGTAATCTATTTATAGTAAATTTAGAAATTTTACAAGTCAGGTATACTCAAAAAATACATCCTGTCGTTAAGATATTTGTTGGACTTTAGAATATTGAGTGAGAAAGCAATTGCAATTTTAAAAGTTGTAATTATTTGAAATAGCTAAATTATTTGTGAGTTTGATTGTTACATAATCCATATATGAATCTTTTATGAACACATTGAATGAATGAATTGTTTGAAATATAAGGAAAGCAAAAAATGACTAAAAAGATTTTATCGGTATTACTGGTAATGGGAATTTCAATAACTGGATTGTTTGCATATGAAGCACCAAGTACAGTTATTTTAAATGCAACTATGACAAAAACTGACTATCAATTTAAGTTACAACAATTTAATGACAATCTTACAAGCTTTACAGATTATACAGATAGTTACACTCAAGAAGTTGTTCTTGACACCACAGGTGGGGAAACAAATCAATTTGGTATTGCAACCAATGCTGATGGTAATATGGGAGTATCTATTTCCTTTAAGACCACAGTAACAACAGGTGAATTCTTAGCAGTAGAAGCTGACGCAGAAGTTCAGAGCACTGGCTGGTTTCCAGTAATTGTAGATTACTCCTCATCTGTCAACAATGCACGAAATGAAGATGTTGTATTTGATACAACAAATTCAGTTGATGGAGCTTATAAAGCATCTTCCATTGCTTACTACACAACTGAATTCAATCCAGGAAAGCATGTTGAAGGCACAGAAATTGCAAGATTCAGTCTGAAGTATAAAGGTGATGACGAAATAGTAGCTGGATCTTACACCAGTACAACAATCGTAGAGATCGCTGCAGAATAATTGTTGTTAACTAGAACATTGTTTTGGTGATTTATAAAAAGGACCATTGCTTGAAGCTAATAACTTCAGCATATGGTTCTTTTTAGTATCTCTGTGAAAGATTTTTATTTAAAACTGATTGGATATGTTCTGTCCGTTTGTGATATCTAACTCTTTTCATTATTTGAATTTGAATATACATTTAAATAATTCTTGGTGTTTAAAATATACCGTCTGAAAATTCGAAAATAGGAAACAATCGATG
>JBFHKM010000091.1:0-12430 GCA_041595335.1 Sphaerochaetaceae bacterium | reverse complement strand
TCCTTAATAATACAAGGGCAATTGGTATCAAAATATAGGAATTATGTCTGATATTGATTTCATGATATTCCTTTTATTGATAGAAAATTCATTATATTTGATTCAAGATTTTCAACTCATAACAGCTACTCTTTAAATCTTGTGCACGATTAAATGTTGGATCAGATGGTGAACTCTTAATACTTTAATTATGATATATAAATAGTTTGTTGCATATTTTATAAAACTGATTCCACTTAATCTTGAGATTGCTGTAAAATTGTTTTATTTTCCAATATCATAATTATTTAATTTTATTGGCTGCAAACGCTTATTTCACCATTTAATAATGCAATTCTCTTTTACTTTTATAAAAATGTTTGCTATATTTAAAGATATTATAAACATAGATAAATTTGAGGACATAATGGCTAAAAACGATAAAAACAATTATAAATTATTACAAAAAAATAAAAAGGCATTTTTCAACTATGAAATGGTTGAAACAATAGAATGTGGAATGAGCCTTGTTGGTACTGAAGTTAAAAGTATAAGAGAGGGACGTTTTTCATTTACAGACAGCTATGTTGTTATTGAAGATGGCCAGTTGATGCTTCTTCAATTTACAATACAACCTTACAAGCAGGGATCTATATTCAATCATGATCCTGGTAGAAAAAGACATCTATTGGCTCATAAGCAAGAAATCAAAAGATTGAATAGAAAGGTAAATGAAAAAGGTCTGACCCTTGTTCCTACAAAAGTTTACTTGAAAGGAAATCTTGTGAAGATGGAAGTCGGTCTTGCTCGAGGTAAAGCTCTATACGATAAAAAGAATGTGATTAAAGAAAGAGATCTCCATAGGGATGCAAAAAGAGAGATTAAAAATTTAAAATATTAATTTATTATAAATCGATGAATCCACTCTGCTGTATAGAACCTTTTGGGAATCTGTACTCAGCGTGGATTTTTTTCATAAAAAGGATATAATTTTGAAAGTACTTCATACAAGTGATTTACATATTGGAAAGCAGCTGCTGAAACTCAGATTGACTGATATACATCATAAATTCTTTGAATTTTTGATAGAAACCATAAAAGATAATGATGTGGATCTGTTGCTAATAAGTGGTGATATCTTTGATAGCAGAACCCCTTCTCCCACAGCTCAGACTCTTTTTTACGATTTCCTTGTCAGTTTGATAAGAAAGACAGATATCAAAGATGTCGTTATTATAAGTGGAAATCATGATTCAAAGCAGATTGTTGCACTCGTTGCTCCTCTTTTAAAAAATTTCAACATACATGTTGTCACATCCTCCAAAATAGAAGATGAATTGATCTCTTTGAAGGACAATGGTGAGGTCTATGCTCAAGTCTTTGCAGTTCCATTTTTATCAGATACTGATTTAAGAGCAGACTTTGATGTCAAAGATGCTGCTGGTCTTGAAAATGAGTTGGAAATGGAGTTGAGCGATCATTTCAAACGCGGAGAAGAAGCCATTCAAAAGCAATTCGATTCATCTCTTCCAATCATTGGTATGGCTCATCTATATACTTCTGGAGGATCTGTCAACCTAGATAAAGGTGATGGCGTCAGGGATATATATGTTGGAAAGATGAACACTCTTCCCTCTAAAGTATTTCCACCTTCTCTTGATTATTTAGCTCTAGGTCACATTCACAAACCCCAGATAGTAAATCATGAAGAAAAACTTACATACTGTGGTTCTCCAATTCCTCTTGGCTTTGGAGAGCACAAAGACAAAGGAATCATTCTTCTGGATTTTGACGGTAAGAAATTTTCTAAGACCATAATAAAAACTCCTAATTTTCTCTCACTCTTTCAGGCAAGAGGAGATAGCTATGAGCAAATAACTCAAAATATAGAAAGTTATGATAGATCTTTATCAGAAGATTTTGATGATGTTACATATTTAGAGATCATTTACAGTGGTGAGAAGATAGATCCAGATCTTAGCAACAAACTTGATGAGTTCATAAATTCAGTACCTCATAAGTTTGAAATTCTCTCAGTAAAAATTGAAAACAAGACACTTGTTCTTTCAAATACAAAAGATATCAAAGCACTGAGTATGTTGAGTCCAAAAGAAATATTCAACGAAATTGTTAAAGATAGCCTCGATGATGAGGTTGTATCATTGTTCGATACAGTAATTGAGGAAATTGAAAATGAGAATTAACAAATTAAAATTTAAGAATCTCAATTCATTGAAGGGTGAATTTGAAATTGATTTTACCAACAGAGAACTTATTGAGGACAATATATTTGCAATCATAGGTGATACCGGAAGTGGTAAATCAACAATACTTGATGCAATAACACTGGCTTTATTTGGTAAGACTGCAAGAATTGATAAGATAACTGGCTCCAGCAATGAAATAATGAACCGTGACAGTGGAAACTGCTACAGTGAGGTAATTTTTACTACAAACAATAAAGAATACTCTGCCCTCTTCTCCCAACGTAAGGCTCGTGATAACAAAAATGGCAATCTTGTTATGTACAAACGTGAGCTCAGAGATTATCAAATACAGAAAGTAATAGCATCAAATAAAACCTTTGATGAGGAGCTGATGAATCTGATCAATCTGACTTTTGATCAATTTTCAAGATCAGTGCTTCTAGCTCAAGGAGATTTCAACAAATTCCTCATCGCTAAAGATGATGATAAAGCAAAGATATTGGAGCAGATAACTGGTACAGAGATATACAGCTCTATCGGCAAGAAAATATATGAGCATTATTCAGCAGAGAAAAAAAATTTAGATATTCTTGATGCTAAGATGGGCAGTCAGAATGTTCTGAGTGATGAAGAGAAGAAGCAAATTCTTGAGGATATTGAAGAAAATGAGAAGAAGATTGTAGAACTCTCAACTAAAAGATCCAAAAATCAAATTGATATCTCATATTACGATACAATGAGAGCTCTTGAAAAAAAGAAACTCTCACTATCTCAGGAAATTGAAGAGAGAGAGAAAAAGCTGCCTGAATTCAATGAATGCAATAGAAGAATAGATAGAAGCGATAGTTCTGTGAAACCTATTCAGTTGCTAGATGCTATTGAAAAGAGTGAGCTTGAAATAAAATCATTAGAAAGATCTAGAATGCTTTCTCTAAAAGATTTAGAGACGCTAAAAACTAGAGCCAAGACATTTGAAGAGCAACTTGCTAACAAGATTGATGAAATATCTGCAAAAGAAGATCTCCAGAAATCTTTGAAAGAGCTTGCAGTTGAAGTCAGACCTTTAGATAAGAAAATAAGTGACCTTTCTGTTGAATTAAGAAATGATATAAATAATGTCAAAAATTCCGAAATAAATATGTCAGAAATCAAAGCTGATATAGAGAGATTGTCTATTGAAATCTCTTCAATAAATAGATCTATTGAGGATGCGAACACATATCTGATGACTCATTCTTCAGACAAACAGCTTGTTGATAATTTTTCGGATATTGTTTCTAACAACATATCTCTTTCCAAGCAATCTGAGGATTTACAGTCTTTTAAAGAAGAACTGAAGACAGAGCGTGATAAATTGGCTGATTATAAAGCAGAGCTTGAAGTTCTGAATTCAAATATAAAAGAGAATTCAACATCTTTGAATGCTCTTGAAGAAAATAAGAAAAAATTTAAATCAATTGATATTTTGAATGAGGAATTAGAAAATCTCAACTTTAAAAATGGAAAACTTGAAAAATTGAGCCTCACTCTATCCAATTTTATCTCTGATAGCACTCGCTTGGACACAAAAAACTTAGAGTTCAAGAAATTAGATGAGAAATATGCAGCCGATAGAGTTGAATACGATAAGATGAATGAACTTTATGAGATATCTAAAAAATCTTATGAAAGAGGAAGAAAGCTTTTAAAGCTCACCGATTTCGCCAATCAAGTTGTTGATGATGAACCCTGCCCTCTATGTGGTTCAATTGACCATCCATCTCCAATCAGCATTGAAAAAGAAGATGTTGATGAAGAAGAGAGAAAATTAAATGCTTTGAAGGTAGCACTTGATGGTAAGAGAGATACTCTTTCTCAGGAATATTCACAGCTTGAGGTATTGAAATCTTCAATGCACTCTCTAAATAGCTCATGTCTTGAAAATCGTTCAATTTTAGAGGATGCACTCAACTGCACAGATAATTTCAAAACAAACTTTGCAAAAGTAAAAGATACCATTCAAAATAAGCTTAAAGAAGTTAAAGAGCACCTTTCAATAGTTTCAAATATTGAAAGAGATATTGAGCGATTGAAAAGTAGAAGTGAGAATCTTGAAATCAACAAAGCAAACACTCTCCAATCCATTGAAACCTCAACAAAAAAAATTGTAAAGCTCAATGATAAGATGTCGAGATGTGAAAGTCAGCTTGCTAAAATTGATGAATTCTTTGAGAAATTTGAGGTCTTCAAACATAAAGACAATCGAAGTTTGGATAGAATTAAATCTGATTATCTGCAGAAACAAAGAATCTCTGAATCCAAATTGATTGAAAAGGATGGTCTTGAGAAGCAGATTTCATCTAAAAAGATTGAATTGACTTCAGAAGAAGACTCTTTTAAAAAATTTGAACTCATTGCTCAGAAAAATGATAAGAATTTGAAGCAACTGCAAAAATCTCGTTATGATCTATTTGAAGATAAAGATCTTGATGTTGAAGCATCTGAGTTATCTGATTCAATTCAGGAGCTTTCATTAAAGAGAGATAAGCTTACAGATAGAATAAATGAAAATGACAAAAACATATCCTCAAAAGAAACTCAGTTAGAGATTTTAAAAGAAAGAATTGTATCAATTCAAAATGATGTAGCAGAATTGTCCCAATCGCTTGATGAATCACTAAAAACGAATGGTTTCAAAACAGCCAATGAGGCCATCGCTGCTAAATTGGATGAAGAAGAATATGATGCTCTTGTGAATTTTGTAGAGGAATTTAAAAAGCTAGGACAAACTATAGATGCAATTAAGAATGATATAAAAAAAGATGAGGAGCTATTGGAAGAAAATAAGCCTGTCTGCTCCTATGATGATGTCATGAGAGCCAAAGAGGAACTGGATGATCAGTATGACGTACTCCAGCAGACAAAGGGTAATCTGAAGCAGAGAATCGATAATGACAGTGAGATTGCAGACAAACTTGGTGCTTTGAAGAAAGATAGAGAGATTCAATATAAAGTTACAGATAACTGGGCAAAGTTAAATACTGCTGTTGGATCAAGTGATGGTAAGAAGTTTAGAGGTTTGGCTCAGGGTATTACTTTGGATTATCTATTGAACAATTCCAATAGAAAGTTATCTAGCCTAACAGATAGATATTCTCTTGTAAGGTCTCCTCAATCAAACGGAACAAATCTTGATATTGATGTTGTGGATCTTTATATGAATGGGATAACAAGAAGTGTAAACAATCTATCAGGTGGAGAAAAGTTCCTTGTTTCCCTTTCCTTAGCTCTGGGGTTATGTGAGCTTGTGAATTCAGATAACCCATCAGAAACTCTGTTCCTTGATGAAGGATTTGGTACTCTTGATGAAGAGACTTTAGACAATGCTTTGAATACTTTGATGCTTTTGAGTGAGAGAGAGAATAAATTGATAGGTATCATCTCTCATGTTCAAAAAGTTAAAGATGCAATCAGTCATAAGATTATCGTAGAGAAGAATGGTAATGGCTCCAGCGTAATCTTAGGTCCAGGAGTTAGCTAGTTTCATAAATCATTTAAAGACGTTTGAAGCGAGCTTATTGCTCGCTTTATGGTTTGTGTACTTATATTATTGGTCCTAAGACTGAGAACTTGAAAATCTGGCAACTTCGTTTAATGAGCCCCAAAAAATGTTTGTAAAAGAATCCCCTTCACTAACATTCAAAGCTGAATAGATTATTATCGTATAAGCCTTATTTTCATCTTCAGAATCTAACGCACCATATCCATCAGATGTTCCATCATAATCTACAAGAAAATTAGTACTATCATATTTTCGTAAATAATAGGAATAAGGTGAAGTCGAAGATGTATCCCCATTTGCCTTAAAATTGTTTTCATCTGTCTGATCTAAAGAAAGAGAGAAATAACTGATACTGTTATCGGAGTAAGAATTATATGCAAATTCAAAAGTTGTATCATATTCTGTAGAATCAATAACAGTTCCGTCGAAAGATAGTCCATATGATTTAGGCACTTGTTCATTCAGTTTTGAACTATTTTCATCATCATATATAATAAATTTATTTAGTGAATATGAGGTGTCATTGTAAGTTATCGTCAGAACATCTTCTGTAGATGATGAAATTGGCCTTCCTGAGTTACTGTTTATGTATTCACTGCTGAACTCATCTTCAAATTTTTCAGTTATATCATCTATATCACCATCCGATAAATCATCAGAAACAATTGTATAAAGATAAACTAAATTAGGACCTTCAATTGAAGTGACTACATCATCATAAGTAACCTTGAAATCCAATTCAAAAGAATCTACATAACCATCTGTGCTAGTAACATCTGTGAAATTGTAATAACTATCACTTGTGCCACTGGAACCATCATACATGTAAAAGAATGAAGGAATACCACAGCTGGTAAAGACAAAAAAAGAGATGCACAAGATTAGCATGATCTTCATGCCTCTCTTCAAACATCTCTTTTCTCTAGCAAAATTTCTTGCCATTGATTTCCCTAATATTTTAATAAACTATTTAATGCTAGTTTACCATATTCAGAACTTGGGAACTGATCAGCTAGCTGCTGGAACTGTGATTGAGCCAACTTTGCTTCGCCTTGGCTCTCATAAGTTCGAGCTAAAGTAAACATAGTTCTAGGAGATTCAGCTGCATCATTGCCATATGTATCTAATAAAGATTGGCATAATTCAATAACTTTTGCATCATCGCCTAATTCTTCCTCACAAGCAATAGCATTGCTCAATGATAAGGAACCTAAATATGTACCTTTTGCTTCTTCAGAAATTCTTAAAAAATCTTCCAAAGCTGTTGCATAATCTTTATTGTTGAAAGAATTTGTTGCAACTAGATATGTAGCTTTATCACCCACATAACCTGAAACATCTTCTAATGCTACAAGTTTTGCAACAGCAGCATCAATATTAGCTTGATAATCATCAGTTGTACTATCGGCAGTAATAGCAGTGCTATATTCAGTCTGTACATTTGATAATTCAGTGAATTTTTCATTTGCAGTCTTATTATTAACAGTATTAACAACAATTAAAATAATAATAACTGCTACAACAGCAACAACAAGTCCAACTAAAGCTTTAGTGTTTCTAGCTAAAAAGCTAGAAAGTTTACTTTCAATCTCAATAGATTGTGCTTCTTCAATTTCAGTTTTCTTACTCATCTAAATTTCTCCTAGATATAAACGATAAACAGGCGACCTAGGCCGCCTGCACTGAATACCTTACAGCTTACTTATCGTCTTTTGAACGCATTAAGTCAGCAAAAGTAAATGTATCACCTTCATCGTCGTTACCTTGAATATACTTAGCAATTTCTGATTGTTGTGAACGTTTAATCATTTCCTTTATTGAAAGAGAAAGTTTTTGAGTGCTAGGATTGCATTCAATAACCATTGCAGTGATTTCATCGCCTACGTTGAACTTTTTAAGTACTTCGTCTGTGAAGTCTTCATCTGGTCCAATTAAGTTATATTTACTAATTAAACCTTCAATACCGTCCATAACTTTAACAAATACACCGAAGTCAGTTACGTTAGAAACTGTTCCAGAGATCTTGCTGTATTTTGGATAGTCATGACGAAGAGTCTGCCATGGGTTGCCTTCAAGTTGTTTAACACTTAATCTAATTCTTCTATTTTCTGGTTCAACACGAGTTACAACAACATCAATGTTTTCGCCTTCTTTAGTGAATGAAGTCATGTTCTTGATTTTCTTTGTCCAAGAAATATCATCAACGTGTAAGAAGCCATCAATACCTTCTTCTAAGTTAATAAAAGCACCAGAAGCTGTAATTTTTACTACAGGCTTGTTTAGTGTCATACCAACTGGGTATCTTTCTGCAATTGTGTCCCAAGGATTTTCCATTAACTGTTTAAGACCTAAAGATACTCTCTTCTTGTCTAAGTCGTAACCTAAAATCTTAGCATTAACTACATCACCAATCTTAAGTAATTCTTTAGGATTGTTAACTCTCTTAGTCCATGATAATTCTGAAATGTGAGCTAGACCTTCAATTCCAGGTTCAATTTCAATGAAAGCACCAAAGCTTGTAATTTTAGTAACAGGAGCTGTGATAACATCATCAACATGATATCTAGATTCGAATGTTGTCCAAGGGTCTTGTTGCATGTGCTTAAGACTCAAGTTGATTTTCTGAGATTCAGGGTCAATATTGATCAATCTTAGTTGAACAACTTGTCCTTTCTTTACAAAATCTTTAGGTCTTGTTACATGACCCCAACTCATATCATTAATATGTAGTAGACCGTCAAAACCACCTAGGTCGATGAATGCGCCGAAAGATGTGAATGATTTAACAACACCTTCAACTACATCACCAATCTGAACAGTTGAGAAGAATCTTTCTTTGTTTTCTTTAATTTTAATATCAAGGTATTCTCTTCTAGAAACAACACTTTTTAGTTTTGTTCCAGCATGGAATTTATCAATGATAAAGAAGTCTGTTATTTTTAGTAATGATTCAGGCTCTTCAACGCGTACAACGTCTGCCTTTGATAAAGGACAGAATCCTCTATATTCACCACCAAGGTCTACTTCAAAACCACCCTTGATAACCTTTACGAAAGTACCTTCAATTGGGGTTCTTTCTTCCGCTGCTTTTCTTAGAACGTCTGTGCGTTCTTTGACATCTGCTCGTTTCTTTGATACGACGATTTGTCCACCTTTACCTTCTTTATTAACGATGACAACTTTAACTTCATCACCTAATTGAGGTTCTTCTGTGAACTCAGTGCGAGGAATTTTACCCTCACTCTTGTAACCGACGTCAACAAAAACATACTCGTTATTTACCTGAACAATTGTTCCGGTCACGAGCTGACCGTCTTCGATGCCATCAAGAGACTTAAGATACTCCTCCTGCATTTTCTGCATTTTGGTTTTCTTTTCTTCCATTTCAATCTCGTTAGCCACTTGCCTTTCTCCTGATCCTAATATTTCTATGTAATTATCGCATTTCTTGCGTTTTTATAGCACTTACCACTTTCTCACAAACTTGCTTAATGGTCAAGTAAGAAGTGTCAATTATTTTTGCAACATTTGCAATCTTTAAGCTTCCAAATGGTTTTTCTCTATCATTTTTATCTCTTTTTTGAATTCCTTCTAAAACAGATTCATATGATTGACCATCAGGATGCTGACTTATCCTTCTATTTGCCCTTACTTCAGCGCTTGCGTCGAAATAAAACTTATATTTTGCATCCGGGAACACTACAGTTGTAATATCACGTCCTTCAGCAATAATATCCATTTTTTTTGCATTTTCTCTCAAAATAATGTTGATTAGATCTCTCAAACGAGGGTCAACACTTACCTGAGATACAAATTTATCTATTTCTGGGGAATGAAGTTTGTCTTCAACATCCACACCATCTATGCAAACTTTTGAATCTATTATTTCTAGCTTCAATTTCTTTGCAGTTTTTAAAACTTCGTCTTGATTTAATGGGTCTCCACCTTCTTCAAGGTGTGCAAATGTTACAGCTCTGTAAAAGGAACCTGAATTAATATAATACAGTCCAAGTTCATCTGCAATTAATTTAGCAATTGTACTTTTTCCAACTCCTGCGGGTCCATCTATAGCTACAATCATTATTTGCTCCATTTACCAATAGAAATTGATTTACTTGTTTTAGAATTCTTACCATCAATCAAATCTTGTATATCTTTTGGTGATAACTGTTTGTACTGACCAGGTTGTAATTCACCAAGTTCAATATTACCAATTCTTACTCTGCAGAGCTGTTTGACTTCATAACCAAAATAGCTCAAGATTTTTCTAATTTCACGGTTCTTACCTTCAGTTAGAACAATTCTTGTCCATTTTTTAGTCATCAATTGGAAACTTTTGATTCTATATGGAGTTTTTAAATCAATATATACACCATTTAAAGCTTCTTCTAAGTCTGTTTTTTGAATCTCTTTATCACAGGATACCAAGTATTCTTTTTCAATTTCATGAGATGGGTGCATAATTTTATTTGCAACATCACCATCATTTGTATAAAGGATCAAACCTGTTGATTCTTTATCAAGTCTTCCGATATGGAACAATAAATTCCAGTCATTGATTGTAATGAGCTCTCTAGCATAATGTTTCTCGTTTGGATCAAAGTTTGTGCAAACGTAACCTTTTGGTTTGTTCAATGCGTAGTAATATGTCTTCTCTACTGGTTCTACTGCAATATCATCAAGCTGTACCAAATCATTTCTATTAACTTTGGTTCCTAATTCAGTAACTCTCTTGGTGTTAATTCTAACTCTACCAGCAGTAATCAAGCTTTCACAGCCTCTTCTACTACCACAACCGCTTTTTGCTAAATAAGCCTGTAATCTAATTGGATATTCAATTTTCATAATCCGTATGTTCTCCTAAAAATCTTCTTTTATATCTTCATCCATGTTTTCTTCATCATCTACAAAACGTTCTTGATCTATTTCTGATAGACGAGGTAATTCACTAATACTTCTGAGGTTAAATTCAAGCAGAAATTTTCTTGATGTTCCATACAAACATGGATGTCCTGGTACATCTTTTCTGCCAATTACCTTTATGTATTCCCTTTCTCTGAGCAATCTTACAATTGTATCGCTTGAAACCCCTCTGATATTGTCTATCTCGCGTCTTGTAATAGGTTGACTATATGCAACAATTGATAAAGTTTCTAGAGCCGCCCTTGAAAGTCTTCTATCAACTTTTTTACCATAGCAATTTCTTAAATCTTCATGAAGATCTCCAGCCGGTAGAAATTGGTATCGGTTGTGTTTGGTAGACAAACTTATTCCATGCATAAATGTATCGAAGTGTTCTTTTAATTCTTCAATAGCACTATCAAGGTCATTTTCTTCCAGTAAAGACATACTCAATAACTTCTCTCGACTCACACTATCATTTTCTAAAAACAATATAGATTCAATTATGCGTGCTTCTTTACTTAGAATATAACCTTTTTGTAGTATTTTGTCTTGTTTTTCAACAACTCTTTTCTTAGGTTTTCTCTTAGCCATCAATCATCATCTCCAAGCTCTATCTCTTCAAAATCTCCAAGTCCAATCAAGTTATCCTTCAAACCCTCAACATCAGATGTCTCTTTTGATTCATTCTCAACCGTTTTTGATATCTCAACTTTTTCTTCAACAGGAGGTTCAACAGACTTCTCAAGCTTTTCTTTTATTATCTTCTCTTTTAAAGCCTTCTCTTCTCTTTCAGTTCTAACCGAATAATTATCTACCTCTGCATTCTCTGCAATTTCCTTCTCTTTATAAAGGCCTTTCTTGATTGATTCTTCATACATGTCATCAATTTCATCAGCATTTGAGCCATCAATGGAAAAGTTCTCATCACGTTTTCTGATTATTATAGAATCAAAAGGAACTGCTTGCTCAATTGTTATCATTTTGAACTTGCAGGCTTCAAGTATCGCCATAAAGGAACAGATTATATGAAGAGGTTGATCTAGATGAATTATTATATCTTCAATTCGAATGACATCAACTGTTTCAAACAATTCATTCATCAAAGTTAGCTTTTCATTTACAGTCACTTCCTCATAAACATTGAAAATTTTTGTTGGGGAGATCTTTGCCATTATCAGAGAATAAGTTTCAAGTAATTTCAAAACATTAACATCTTCAAATAGTTTTTGGTCCTCAAAAGGAATCATGAAGGATGATTTTTTACGTTCAATAAAAAGATCTCCCTGACCAACTCCTGATGCAAGTAAATCTGTATATCTCCTGAATTTTTGATACTCAAGAAGCCGTTCAACAAGGTCCTGTCGTGGATCTTCATATTCTTCATCAAAATCAATATCTACAGGAAGAAGCATTCTCGATTTTATGTACAGTAAATCTGCTGCCATTTTATAGAAATCAGAAACACTGTTCAAATCAAGGGAATTTTTATTTGAATGCAAATAGTCGAGAAATTGCTCAGTAATTTGAGCTATGGGAATATCATAAATATTAATTTTTGATTTTTGAATTAAAAACAGCAACAAATCTAAAGGTCCTTCAAAAGCAGGTGTTTTAAATTTTTGTCCACTACTTTCAAATCCCTCTACGCTGTTGAGCTCTTCTGCCATTTATTCCTCTCTAATTATTGTATTATAAATGAAATATTTAATATACCTCAAGTAGCTATTAAAAATCTAGCTAAAAATAACAAAAAAATAGACAGATGATATATTTCATCTGCCCTAAAAATAAAAATTAT
>JBFHKM010000090.1:0-12447 GCA_041595335.1 Sphaerochaetaceae bacterium | reverse complement strand
GTGGTTGGTTCATAAACACAATGGATTATCATCCAGTAAAAAGTATCTATCTAAAAAGTAGCTATACAAAATAGTAATTTTTAGAAAGAAGATGATAGCAGGAATAAAATCCTGCTATTTTTTTGGTCAAAATTGTTCTAAGTTGGTACTTTTTATTCATATTTTACCAAAAAGTAATACAACTTATCATGCCCTATCTCTTCTATTTTTGAGGTATGCAAAAAAGTGAATTTTTTTTCAAATTTTATACTAAAAATAAATCCATACAGGATATCATGTTAATATATTTTTCCTAAAAATAGTGTTTTAAACGATTCAGATTAAGGGTTTTAAGTGTTTTTTGATTGTGATAGCATTTTGTCTATCAAAAAAATTTGGAGAAAATAAAGATGAAAAAAAATACAAAAAATGTATTATTTATCATGCTTTTAGCATCTATTTTTACATTGGCAGGATGTTCAAAGTCCTCAGTGGAAGAAAATAATAGTGTTGAATCAAAAAGCACAAAACAGGAAGCAGCAGTTGAAGCAACTGCTCCATCAAAACAGACAAAAAGTGATGAGAAGATCACATCTTGGAGTTATCCAACTGCAGATGAAGTGCAGGAGGGTGGAAACTTTGTTATAAGCAATGGTACCGAGCCTGCATCACTGGATCCTCAGCAGATTGAAGGTGAGCCTGAGTTGAGAATCTACTATGCATTGTTTGAAGGTCTTGTTCAAAATGATCCTTTGACAGCAAAACCAATTCCTGGCTTGGCAGAATCATGGGATATAAGTGATGATGAAACAGTCATTACTTTTCATTTGAGAAAATCAACTTGGTCTGATGGAACACCTCTTACAGCTCATGATTTTGTTTATTCCTGGCAGAGAGAGTTGGATCCAAATACTGCAGCACCATATGCTTGGTTCCCTGAAATGTTCTTGAAAGGTGCAGCTGAATATGCAGCTGGAGAAGTAGGTGCAGATGGTCTTGGCGTAAAAGCTCTTGATGATTACACCCTTCAAGTCACTCTTGTGGGACCTCTTCCTTATGGACTTGAGGCATTTGCTCACTTTACATTTGCTGTGCTTCCTCAGCACTGCATAGAAGAGTATGGTGATGCTTGGACACAACCTGATAACATTGTAAGTAATGGTCCTTTTGTGCTTGAAAACCATGTATCTCAATCATATATCTCAGTTGTAAAGAACGACAATTATTGGGATGCAGATAATGTTCATCTTGATAAAATTACATACTTTGCAAGTGATGATGCAAACACAAACTACAACATGTACATTGATGGAGAAAGTGATTGGTTGACTTCTATTTCAACAGATCAAATAAACTCTGCTGAGATGCGTGATGATTTTAAATCTTCTGCTAAACTTGCAGATGCATTCTATGTCATCAACTGTGATGCACCAGAGCTCAAAAATGTTGAAGTTCGTCAGGCTATATCATATGCAATTGATAGAGAATCTATGGTAGAGAATATTGTTGGTTCTGGTATTCCTTCCTGGGGATTGATTCCAGATATGGAGGGTTATGATTCTCTTGAATTCCCATTTGATGATTATGATGAAGCATGTCAGATCGCTCAAGAGAAGCTTGCAGATGCAGGCTATCCAAATGGAATTGGATTCCCTGATATAACAATACTTTATAATTCTAATGAAAGTAATAAAAAAATTGCTGAGTTGATACAGGCAAATCTAAAAGATGTGCTTGGAATCAAGGTCATTCTTGAAAATCAAGAGTGGGGAACTTTTATTTCAAACAGAGATTCAGGACAGTTCCAAATTGCTCGTGATGGATGGATTGGTGATTATCAAGATCCAAATACTTTCTTGGATATGTTTGTAACAGGCGGTTCTATGAACGGCGGTAATTTCTCAAATGAAGAATTTGATTCATTGATCAAACAGGCATCTTCAATGAGTGATGGACCAGAAAGAATGGAAATACTTCATAGATGTGAAGATATCTTGGTCAACCAGGAGCAGGCTGTAATACCATTCTATTTCCTAACAAAAAGTCAATTAATTGATACCAATAAATGGGGTGGCTGGTATCCAAACATTATGGATGAACATCCTGTTAAATACATTTATTTAAAAAAATAGTTCCTTAACTGTTTATATATCGATTTGGCGGATAGAATGAATGTTCTATCCGTCTTTGGTGTAAAAAAAAAGAGTGACATATTGCCACTCTTTTTGTATCTGAAATGATTTCTATAGAATTTCTTTGGCTTCATCGATTATCATCTGACATCTCAATGGAGCATCTCCTACATATTCATTTGCATCAAGTAGAGATAGAGCTTCCTCTTTTGTTAGATACTTAAGAACTCTCTCATCACTTGTTAGAGTCTCTGCAAGGTTGTTTGTTCCACCTTCTTGAACCTCTGCCCAAGCAGCTAGAGAGTGCTCTCTTATGACCTCATGCATATCCTGACGATTTGCACCATGCTTTCCAAGTTGCATAAGAAGCTTTTCTGATGCTGCAAAGATACCATAATTTTTCATGTTCTTCTTTATAGCTGTGAGATGAATATTCATACCCCCTACAACCTTGGAAGATGTTTTAAGAATCTCATCAACTGCTAAGAATGTTTCAGGAAGTACAATACGACGATTTGCACTGTCATCAAGAGTTCTTTCTAAAAGGGTTGATGATGCATTCTGCCATGTTGTGTTTGGCTGAGATGATACAAATCTACATAGACTGTCGATTTTCTCACTGTTTATTGGATTTCTCTTGAATGGCATTGCAGAGGAGCCAACTTGCTTCTTACCAAAAGGTTCTGACCACTCTCCGATAGGTGGAGATTGAAGAAGTCTGAAATCGATGAAGAACTTGTAGAGGCTACAAGAGAGGGAAGAGAGAGCATTGACAACTCTTAAATCTTGCTTTCTTGTGTAAACCTGAGTTGAGGCACTGAATGCTTTTAAATCTAGAGCTTCCATGACTTTGTTTTCCATTTCAAGAGGACTCATTCCTGTTCCACTCAACAACTCTGTGTAACTTGCAGCAGTACCAACAGCACCTTTCATTCCCTTACCACGGATGTTGTCTCTTACATTTTCTAGATCTTTGATGTCATCAATTAAATCTTGTGCAGTTTGAGCAAATCTGTAACCAACAGTGGTTGGTTCTGCAGGCTGAATGTGTGTGAAAGCCATGCATGGTAGATCTTTGTATTCACTCATCTTGTCAACAAACAATGAAAGAAGTTCTTTTGATTTACGAATTGTTATATCAAGAGCTTCTTTAAGTCTTATTGCATCCATGTTATCAAGCACATCCATGCTTGTTGCACCTAAATGGATTATTGATCCTCCATTAGGGCACTGCTCTGCATATGTTTTGATCTCTGCCATCAAGTCATGATGAATTTCATTTTCAATTTCGGTAGCTCTGTCGATATCAATATCATCTTTATGAGCTATCAATTCTTTCACTTGCTCTTCACTAACAAGTCCTGCTTCCATCTGAGCGGTAGCTAAAGCAATCCACACCTTTCTAAGAAGTGTTCGTTTGTGTTTCTCACTGTAAATTGATTTCATTTCATCAGTGCCATATCTCCATGTAAATGGAGATAAATAAGTCTCATGAGTAAAGCTTGTCATACAGGTATGTCCTTTTTTATTTATCTAAGCAATGTATTTCAAATGCCAGGTATCTCAACTCTATTGCATATATAAAGTATCGTCAATAAAGAGAAAAATGAAATTTTGAAATAACTAAAATTCAGATGTCAATTTCTATATATATCTCAATGATAACAATTGAAATGACAACTTAAAAAATAGAAATCCCTCAGTATTAACTGAGGGATGCTATATTCTAAGAATTATAGAATGATGATTTGATCTCTTTCTGGTCCAACAGAAATGAACTTAATAGGGCAACCAACAAGTTTGCCAATTTCAGTTACATATTCTTGAGCCTTTACAGGTAAATCTTCCCATTTTCTAGCATTGGAAGTATCTTCCATCCAACCATCAAATTCTTTGTAGATTGGTTTTGCTTTCTCTTGAAGAGCTGTTTCAGGAAGTTCTTTAACAATCTCACCATCGATATCATAAGCAACACAAACTTTGATTTTTTCAAATGTGTCTAAGATATCCATTTTTGTGATTGCAAGACCTGTGAAACCATTGATCCAACAGGAGTAATCAGCAGCTACTGCATCAAACCAACCAGTTCTACGAGGACGACCTGTTGTAGCACCGTATTCGTGACCTAAGTCTCTAAGTTTGTCACCGTCTTCACCGAAATCTTCACTCATGAATGGACCACCACCAACGCTAGTTGCGTAAGCTTTCAATACACCATAAATGTCTGTAATTCTTCTAGGAGAGATACCAGCACCAGAACAAGTACCACCAGCTGTTGGGTTGCTGCTTGTTGTGTATGGGTAGATACCCCAGTCTAAATCTCTCATGATACCAAGTTGGCCTTCAAGAAGGATCTCTTTGTTTTCTGTATAAGCTTTTCTTACAAGAGGAACCATATCGATGATTTTATCACCATAGATTGATTTCCATTTAGCACAGAGTGCCATCATGTCATCAAGTTTTACTTCAGGTAAACCAAAGTATGATAGTTCTCTGTTCTTTCTAGGAAGAAGCATTTCAAGTCTAGTTCTAAGTCTATCTTCATCTAAGATATCAACAGCTCTGATACCACTTCTTGCAGCTTTATCACTGTAACAAGGACCGATACCTTTCTTTGTTGTACCAATTTTCCATTCACCAGCTTTAGATGCTTCTTCAGCACCGTCTAACATCTGGTGGAAAGGCATGATGATGTGAGCTCTTTTGTCGATAAATAAATTATCTACTGTAACACCAGCTGCTTTAATTTGATCAAGTTCTTCGGTCATTGTATCAAAGTTAACTACTGTACCAGCTCCAACAATGTTAATTGTGTTAGGATTAAAAATGCCAGATGGAATGATGTGTAAAGCAAATTTACCATTATCATTGATTACAGTATGACCTGCATTGTCTCCACCTTGGTAACGAATACACATATCAGCTTTAACAGCTAAATAGTCTACGATTCTACCTTTACCTTCGTCGCCCCACTGGGCTCCTACGATAGCACTAATACTCATTATTTACTCCTTGAGGCATGTCTTTCAACCATTGCCTGTTCTAGTTTGTAGTGTTCATCAATATCATCTGCATCCCATGGATATTTGATCCAATAATCAGGAATTTCTTCCGCAGCATAATATCGTTTGATCTCTGGAGGGAAATCTACATCTTTGTCTTTTAGCTTATTGTGGAGTACCAAAACAGCAATTTCTTCTGGTTTGTATTTCAATAGCTCTCCAACACAATATGCAAGAGTTGCTCTTGTATCATCAACTTCATCAATCAACAATACTTTCTTTCCTCTGATCTGTTCCTGCACTTCATCTATCCATTGAATTTTAGTTGGATAGTCACCGTGCTTTTTGTCGACTCCGTAATAGGAAATACCTACTGCGTAGATTGGTCTGTTTATAAAGGTTTTCATAATTCTAGCTGGTATAAAACCACCAGATCCAATTGCGACAATCACATCGGGGTTAAAGGAGCTAGAAATTAGCTTTTCAGCTAAACCTTTTACTGATTTATGTACAGTCTTGTAGCTTACATAATACTTTTCTTTTTCCATTGGAAATACCTTTTATAAATTAATTTATCTATTCGTCTTGTGGATACATCTCTGCAATATAAGGTAGAGTTCTATATCTCTCATTATAATCTAGGCCATAGCCAACAACCCATACATCTGGAATTGTAAAACCGACCCAATCAATTTCTACGGGAACTGAATGTCTTTCAGGTTTGTCTAGCAATACAATAGTTTTAACACTTAAAGTCTTTCTAGATTTGAAGTTCCTAATCAAATAATCAAGAGTGTTGCCGGAATCTAAAATGTCTTCAATAATCAAGACATGTCTTCCTTCGAGGTTCTCTCTTGTATCCATAAGCATACGCACATTACCTGTGGTTTCTGCTCCTGAGTAGGATGATAAAGCAATGAAATCAACTACGTGTGGAATTGTCAATTTACGGCACAGGTCTGCAGTAAAAATAAAAGAGCCCTTTAGTACTCCAACGAGTATAAGGGGCCCTTCAATGTCAGCGTAGGCTTCATTTATTTGACGGGCGAGTTCGTCCGTTCTTCTTGAGATAGTATCAGCATCAATCAATACTCTAACTAAGTCTTTGGTTAGAGCTGGAATTGCTAGTGAAGATTCCATATTTCCTCCATGAGATAATCAATATGATAAGTAATACCTTATATAATCTAAATAGTCAATTAATTTGGAGCACCAAAACAATAGGAAATTTTGCATTTTTTTGTGTAAAATTGGCATGCAATTGATATTAATAAGTGTGCTATTTTAAAAAAAATATTATGAATAATTATATTTTATGCAATTTTTATTAAGATAAATATAAAACTTTTATTAAAGATTTTTTTTGTTACTTCTTGATAGTTAGCTTGTTAGTGGTTATTGTAATGGAAATTAAAAAATGAAAATAATTCACATTTTTGTATAAATTGTATCAATAATCTTTATAATTATTGAGAAATCGTTTATATTTACGAGTGGAGAGAGTCTGAAAAACTTCTTCATAAGGATTGTGTATATGATCCGACAATAAAAATTATGACTATACATTATAAGTTTTAAGGGGACTTTTTATGACTCTATCAAAGGGGCAGTGTCTAAAAGGTTTACATTTGATGCATCAATCCAGACTATTTGAGCAGCAGATTGTAAAACTTTTCGCTTCAGGTAAAATGCATGGAACAACTCATTTAAATATGGGACAGGAAGCATGCCAGGTTGGGCTTGCTTTATCACTAAAAGATGATGATTGGATTGTTCCAACACATCGTTGCCACGGTTACAATATTGCAACAGGTAGCTCTCCGTTCAAAATGTTCAGTGAGATGTTTGGATCAAAATATGGTCTATGCAAGGGCCTTGGTGGTTCAATGCACATGAGCGATAAAGAACATTTCAATCTTGGCTCTTCTGCAGTGGTTGCAAGTGGTGTGGCCTTAGCTACCGGACTTTCGTTTGCTCAATCTAAATTAAAAAAATCAAATATATCAGTAGCTCTATTTGGGGATGGTGCATCTTCAAGAGGTGTGATTCATGAATGCATGAACATGGCATCTATATGGAATCTACCTACCTTATTCTTTCTGGAGAACAATGGTTATGGAATGAGCGCTGCAACTTCAAGAATGGTCTCAACAGATTCTCTTATTTCGAGAATAAAAAGCTACAACATCGAAGGTGAGGTTGTTGATGGAAACAACCTAGAAGAGGTATATGAGGCATGCAATCGTGCTCGCAATTACATCTTAAAAAACAAAAAACCTTACATGATAGAGGCCAAAACCTACAGATATAATGGACATTCCAAAAGTGATCCTTGTGTTTATAGAACACGAGAGGAAGAAGAACTTTGGGCGAAGAAAGATCCAATAAAAAGATTCAAGGCAGCACTGCTATCCAATAAAATCATAGATGAAAACCAATACAAGTTGATTCTTGATGATGACATCAAGTACATGGAAAAAGAACTTGAAGATGCTAGAGATCATAAAGATGAGATAATTGATATTCACGAAGCTACATCCTATGTTTATGCAGATATAGAAAAGTATGAAACATCTTGTACAGAATTTCACAGAGCCTATGGCCGTGAAGCAATCAGAGAGGCTCTTTTAGAAGAAGCTCAAAGAGATGAATCTGTTTATCTAATTGGAGAGGATATTGGTATATATGGTGGATGTTTCAAAGTAACTGGAGATCTCTACAAAAAGGTTAAAAGTCAGATAGTTGAAACACCAATAAGTGAGGAAGGATTTGGCGGTATTGCAGTCGGATCTTCCATGCTTGGTATAAGACCGGTAGTTGAAATTATGTATGGTGATTTTTCAACATTGATAAGTGATTCTTTGATAAATCATGCATCCAAGATCAGATTCATGAGTGCAGGTCAATTTGAATGTCCAACAGTATTTAGACTTCCTATGGGCTGTGGTACAGGACATGGTTCTCAGCACTCCCAAAGTCTTGAATCGTTGTTCACAAATATTCCAGGACTTCTTGTTGTTGCACCTTCATCTCCAAGAAAAGCCAAGGCTCTTTTGAAGGCCTCAATCAGAAATAACAACTCTGTTGTCTTTGTTGAATACAAACTGGTTTACAATTTGAACGGTGAGATAGGTGATGAGAGCGATCTGATGACTCTTGGACAATGTGATGTTGAAAGAGAGGGATCTAAAGTCACTCTGATAAGTTACGGCTACTCAATGCAAAAGTGTCGTGATGCAATCAATTCAATTGTTGAAAAAGACGAGAGTTTACTTGATAAGATAGAGTTGATTGATCTGTGCACACTTAAGCCACTTGATGAAGATACATTGATAAAATCTGTTCGAAAAACTCACAACTGTTTGATAGTTCAAGAAGCCCCACAATTTGGTGGATATGCAAATCAAATTGCTGCGACCCTGAACAAAGATAGAGAGATATTCAATACATTGGAAAATCCTATTGAGGTGTTTGGTGGACGTGAGATGCCAGTTCCTTTCACTCGAGAACTTGAAAAAGATTGTGTTCCAACCGTGGAAAAAATAACTGAAAAACTAAAAGATTTGTTAAAATAAATAAAAAAATAAAATAAATGATTAATAAGGCCTATATATTGAAGAAAAAATAAATTCTTATGTATATAGACCTTTTAATTTTTTGGGTTGTTTATTAAAATGTTTAACATTGTAGATTGTGTTTCAACACAATCATTAGGAGAAAAGAAATGGACATTGATGTAAAGAACTTGCATCCCCTTGAAGTCCGATTGTTGCGTCACGTAAATCTTGGTGAAGCAATTACAGCTGATAGACTTATCAGTGAATTGGATTATAAGGTAGGACAGTGCAACCAGGCCTTTAGTTGGTTAGTAGCCAAAGGTTTCCTGGAGGAAGTAAGTCGCACAAATCGCGTATTTTACGAATTAACAGAACTTGGCCGTGAGCAAAAGAGCAACGGAACACCTACTGTTCGTATCTTTACATATCTCCAATCTAATGGTGCAACTTCATTGCCTGAACTTGCAGCTGCCTTAGGTTTGGAGAAAAAAGATGTTGGTTCAGCTTTCGGCGCACTATCTAAAGCAAAAGTTACTAAAATGAATGAGGAACATAATGCCATTGTTATTGGTACAGAACTTCCTCAAGAAGAAACAATCATTGCTTCTTTATTGACAAAAGGTCTGGAAGGTTCTTTTGAAGATGTAGATTTAAATAATGAAGAAAAAAAAGTCATCAAGAAATTGGCTAAAAAAAGAGGAGCATCCAATGCTGCTTTCAAAATAGTTGAAAAAGAAGATGTTGTTTTTGAATTGACTGCAGATGGTGATGAAGCTAAAAAAGAAATCATTAAAGCAAATATTACCGGTGAAGAACTTGGTAATGTTACACCTGATATGCTATCTAGTGGATCATGGAAAACTGGAATATTCCGCCCATACGGTGTTGATGCTCCAACTTCTAGATTGATTCCTGGTCGTCACAA
Source organism: Sphaerochaetaceae bacterium (assembly GCA_041595335.1). Taxonomy (GTDB): domain Bacteria; phylum Spirochaetota; class Spirochaetia; order Sphaerochaetales; family Sphaerochaetaceae; genus Pleomorphochaeta. The sequence goes on along the minus strand of JBFHKM010000090.1, from coordinate 2,852 downwards.
CCCTTACGGCAATTACTTGCAGTGGGTTAAGGACAAATTGACAGCATTAGGTTTTGAAGAATTTGATGGACCACTTGTAGAGAATGAATTCTGGAATGGTGATGCATTGTTTATGCCTCAGTTCCACAGTGCACGTGATATTCATGATGTTTACAGATTGAAGAATGCGTCTCACAGCAAGAAGATCGAAGAGCCTTGGTTGAGCAATGTAGCACAGACACACGAAAATGGTGGTAGCACTGGTTCTCGTGGTTGGGGTTATAAATTTGACCATGAATTCACTCGTCGTCAGGTAATGAGATCACAGGGAACTGTATTATCAGCTCACCAGCTAACAAAAGCAAAGAATCCTGGTAAATATTTTGGTGTTGAAAGATGCTTCAGATATGATCAAGTTGATGCAACACACGGTGCAGACTTCTATCAAACAGAAGGTATTGTAATTGGTGATGATGTAAATCTTCAGACATTGCTTGGACTTTTAAAATTATTTGCAGAAGAAATTGCTGGTGCAGAAGAAGTTAAATATGTACCTGGTTACTTCCCATTCACAGAACCTTCAATTGAAGTACATATCAAACACCCTGTACTTGGTTGGTTTGAATTGGGTGGAAGTGGTATCTTCCGTCCTGAAGTAACAAAACCATTAGGCATTGATGCACCTGTATTGGCTTGGGGTCTTGGTATTGATAGAATGGCTCTTATGCATTTAGGCTTAAATGACCTTCGTGAATTATTCACTCCAAATATTGAGAGTGTACGTACTAGGAGAGGAAACTAATGCCAAAAATTGAAACAAAAGAAAAATCATTTTTCAACTATCTTGGTAAGAGTTATAGTGATGATGAACTTGAAGAGATTTTCCCTGTAGCAAAAGCTGAGCTTGATGGCCACAGTGAAGGTGTTATTAAAATTGAATTGAATGATACAAACCGTCCTGATTTATGGTCAGCAATCGGTGTTGCAAGAGCAATAAAGAATTATGAATCTGGTGAAGTTACAGAATATGATTTCTTCAGTTCTAAAGAGCAATCTGTTGATAATGAAGGTCGTGAACTTCAGATTCATGATGCTCCTGAAAACAGAGCTTATTCAATTGGTTTTGCTGTTAAAGGTCATGTAGTTTCAGACGATGATTTACTTGCTTTGATTCAGAGCCAAGAGAAATTATGTTTTAACTTTGGCCGAAAGAGAAAGACCATTGCAATGGGTATCTATCGCTCAGATTTAATTCAATTCCCTGTACATTATCAAGGAGCAGATCCTGATAAAACATCATTCCAACCTTTAGGTATGGATGAGGTTCTGACTTTAAGAGAGATCACAAAGAAACACCCTAAGGGTATTGAATATGGTCCAATCGTAGAGAATGATGCAACTTTCCCTTATCTATATGATGATAATGGAAATGCTCTGTCTTTCCCTCCTGTAATCAACAGTGCTGATTTAGGTGCTGTTAAAGTAGGTGATGATGCTCTGTTTGTTGAGATGAGTGGTCCTATTTTGAAGAACCTTCTTCTTGCAGCATCAATCATGAGCTGTGATATGGCAGATATGGGATTTGAAATTTGTCCTGTTAAAGTTGTATTTGATTCTGAGACTGAATTTGGAAAAGAAATTACTGTTCCTTATTACTATCAGGAACCAATCAGCTGTACAATGGAGCAAATTGAAAAAACTACAGGTGTAAAGATGAGCGGTGAGAAAGCCGTTTCTTCATTAGCAAAGATGGGCTTGTACTCATTCTATGATGCTGATGATGAGATCATCTATGCTACAGTTCCTGAATACAGAGATGATTTCTTACATGCAGCAGATTTGGTTGAAGATGTAATTATTGGTTATGGCTTGAATAACTTCACACCTGAAATGCCACATGCTTTTACAATGGGTCGTTTGACACCAGCTGAAGAGCTCGGTAGAAAGGTCAAAGATATTTTAGTTGGTCTTGGCTTCCAAGAGATGATGTACAACTACTTGGGCTCCAAAAAAGCTTATGTAGACAACATGGAAGTAAGTGGTGATGATTACATTCAAATTGCAAATCCAATGAGTGAGAACTACGAGTATGTAAGACCATCAGTCATTCCAAGTTTGCTTGAAAGTGAGAGTATCTCAGCACATGCTACCTATCCTCATAAGATCTTTGAAGTAGGTAAGATTGCTTATTTATATCCTCAGGATAACAGTGGAACAATAACTAAAAATAGTCTTGGTTTCCTTGCTGCAGATTCTTTGATGGGCTTCAATGAAGTATCATCTATGGTAAATACTTTGATGTATTTCTTGAGAGTTGAATACAAACTTGAGAGCTTGAATGAAGATAACCGTTTCATATCTGGCCGTGGTGCAAATATCATATCTGGTGGTAAGAAAATTGGTATCTTTGGTGAGATCAATCCAACAGTTCTTGAGAACTGGGGCTGTGGTATGCCAACTATTGCTTGTGAAATCGATCTTGATGAGATCTTATCTTTATAAGATTCTGTCTTGATTGATAACATCTCCTGTCTTTAATTAGATGGGAGATTTTTTTATATTCAGATACAAAAAAGTCTTCCTGTTTTAATAAGGAAGACTCAACTCTGTTCTGTAAGAATTACTTGTTCACAATTTTGGTGAAATCTGATAGATTCATAGGTCTTCCATACAAGAAACCCTGAATGTAATCAACTTCAACCTCATGTGCAATTCTGTTCTGGTTCTCTGTCTCAACACCTTCAAGAACTGTTGTGTGGCCCAATGATTTAACCATCTTTATTGTTGATGCCAAAGCAATCATCGATGTCTTGCTTTTTTCTGCTTCAAGAAGCAAATTTCTATCAAACTTGATTATATCAAAAGGAAGAGAC
>JBFHKM010000089.1:0-12543 GCA_041595335.1 Sphaerochaetaceae bacterium | reverse complement strand
ATCTTACTGTCATCTGAATTTCTGATAGAAAAATTCAATAATTCAACATTTTTTATATTTATTATTGACACAAAGCAAAGTAAATGCTATTTTTAGCAACGTAATCGGGCGGATAGCTCAGTGGGAGAGCGGTTGCTTTACACGCAACTGGTCGGGGGTTCAAATCCCTCTCCGCTCATAAAGATTCTCAGTTTTGAGAATCTTTTTTTTATCAACATCCATTTTCATAATTTATGAATGAATATTATATCATTTTTATATCGAAAATATGTATTAACTGTATAATAAATCATTAAAAGACTGAACAAACTAAGTAAAAACTTATATCTACAATATAAAAGTACTATGAAAAATTACAAATTAAATATCATAAATTAGTGTAAAGTCTATTTTTTGATATAAAAACTATGTTTTAACTTATAGATTTAGCATGCAAGTAAAGATATTCCATATCACTCGCCCATCCAAATGATATGGAAATTATAAAAAACCAAATAACAATCAATCCAAAATTATATCAAAGTTCCCACATGATAGGCTGATTTAATTGCTTCAAAGACTCTGCCAAGATTGCAGGAGTCTCCAATGTTATGAAGATCTTTTATCTTTGCTCCTCTCTGAAGATTGAAATACAGAGAGTCATTCTTTTTGACACCTGCAGCAAACAGCACGTAATCATAATCAATCTCAAGTGGTCTGAAGTCATCTTTGATTTTTTTTGCCAGCGGATTTTTTATGTTTTCTGGAAGCAACGGATTCCATGAATTGAATGGATCTGGAACATTCTTTCCAAAGTTCTTTGATGCAAGTACCCTGTCATCTTCTATCTTCAGCACTTTGGTGCAGTTGTGCACTCTCACACCAACCCTGTTCAAGTTATAAAGAAGATAACCTCTATTTGCCGTGCATGAGCCATTCATCAGGTTTGCAAGCATCTCAACTATGACAACATCACATTTCTTCTCCTGGGCCAGATAATATGCAGTCTCACAGCCAACATCTCCTCCACCAACAATGACAACCCTCTTATTCTCAGCAATCATCTCAGGATTGCTCAGAAGATTTATTGCAGTGCTCACTCTCTCTCTATCTTTTGCACCTTCAATAGGAGGAATGATTGCAGTGGTACCACAGGCAATAACTGCAGAATCAAACTCACCATCAACAAGAATCTGCTCTGTGACCTCACAGTTCAACCTCAGTGTTATGTTTTTGGCTTTCTTGACCTGTCTTACAAGATACTCTCTGTAATTGACCATATCAAACTTAATTTTGGGAACAGATCCTGGAATTATCATTCCACCAAGCTCAGATTCTTTTTCAAACAGTGTCACTTCATGCCCTCGCTTTGCCAGTACTAGAGCACACATGATACCAGATGGTCCGCCTCCAACAACTGCTACTTTTTTAGGAACATCCACCTTCGCCAGTTCAGAACCATTGAATACATCTTCAAATCCAGTGATTGGATTCACAGCACATTGAATGTGACCACCTTCAACAAATTCATTTATGCATCCCTCCTGATCACCAATGCAAGGCCGTATGTCAGAAACTTTTCCAGAGTAAGCTTTGTTTGGCCACTCAGGATCTGCCAACAGAGGTCTGGCAAGCATGATCATATCACACTGATTCTGTCTAATTGCTCTCTCAGCTAAATCTGGATATCCAAGCTTTCCAACTGCAACAACAGGAACATCCAATCCCAAGTTTGATTTTATGTCATTGTCTCTGAAATACTCCTTAACAATTTTAGATACATCAAGATAGCAACCAGGTGCCATACCAGAAGAAGGATGTGGATACCACCAGTTATCATAGCAACCTAAATCTACATCAAACATATCAACACCAGCTTCAACCAGATGCTTCATGTACTGCAGGCTCTGATCCACTGTCCTTTCATTTTTAAATTTCTTGAGTGATTTAATTGAACTCAGTTTATCTCCATAGGTCTCTTTAAGAACCAAAGATAGATCTATTCTGTACATTATGGGATATTTAGCTCCAACTCGCTCTCTTATCTCTTTGACAAGGTCCAATCCAAATCTCTCATAATCTCCATACTTACCATGGCGTCTGTTGAATGCAGGATTGCTCATCTGCTCCAGAAGGTACCCCTCATGGCCATGCAGATACACACCATCAATGGTTGCAGCTTTTGCATCACAAGCGGCCTGTGCGGCATTTTTGATGATTCTCGCAGCCTTTCTATCTGATAACTTCTTGCATGGTATCTCAGGTATGTAGAAATTGGGATTTGTAGAGGCGGAGACAGGGAGTCTGTGCTTTGTCATCAAGCACTCCGGAGAGCCAACTCTTCCAAGCCCAGGTGTCAATTGGATGAAAAATTTGGCGCCATATGCATGACACTGCTCAGAGAGGTCTCTCCAACCTGCATATCTTGTTCTGGATGCATCAATTCGAGGAAAATAAGAGAGATCATTGGGTTCTGTTACAGTTGGATCTATACCATGGGAGACAGGAATCAGACCTGATGTTATCAAACCAACTCCCCCCTTAGCTCTGGAGGTGAAATATTCAATCATCTTTTTTGAAGGTTTGCCTGTTTCATCAGCCATATTGACATTTCCCATTGGTCCCATTACCAATCTATTCTTGATTGTTATCCCTCCAACTTTTATTGGCGAGAACATAGCATCATATGGATACAGATTGGAGCTCATCAATCCATCATCTAATTTTCTTTCATACCAAGAACCCTGCTCGTCAACAATCTTTTGAACTCTCTTTTGAAAATCACTCATACCAAACTCTTCCTTTATTTTTTTAAAATTTGAAATCTATCATCTTCAATGATAACCCATATTCCTTGTCAGTGGTAAATTATTTTTATCAATTACCAAAGAGGTATCAGTGGAGTGAGAGGTTAAAATACTCAAACAGTTATTGACTTATGTCAGTTTCATATCTATCATTGAATCATACCAACAAACAAGGAGATATAAATATGAATGAAGAAAGATCAATTCCATTACTAGGAGAGGCTTTTCCTGAAGTTTCAGTCAAAACAACTCATGGAGTCATGAATTTACCAGCACAATTTAAAGGAAAATGGTTTGTGCTGTTCTCACATCCAGGAGATTTCACTCCAGTGTGCACAACAGAATTTGTGGCATTCAGCAGAAAAACTGAAGAATTCAAAAAACTCAACTGTGAGTTGATTGGACTGTCTGTAGATCAGGTCAACGCTCACATAAAGTGGACAGAATGGATAAAAGAGAATCTCAATGAAGATGTTCAATTCCCAATCATAGCTGATGAATTGGGACAGCTTGCTAAGACTCTTGGCATGATACATCAAGCTAAGGGTACAAGCACTGTTCGAGCCGTATTCATTGTTGATCCAAACGGAATCCTGCGATTGATGATGTACTATCCTCAGGAAATTGGACGCAGTGTTGATGAAGTTCTAAGAAGCGTCAGAGCTCTGATTGTCTCAACAGAGAACAGAGTTGCTTGTCCTGAGAACTATCCTCACAATGAACTGCTTGGTGAGAATGCCGTTATGGTCCCACCTCCATCAAGTGTTCAAGAGATAGAAGCCAATAATAATGCTGATAAAACAGGAATCACAGAAAAAGATTGGTGGTTCAGATACAAGACTCTGAAATAATGCAAGTCAGGCTTGGCCTCTTTATTGAATAAGAGACCAAGTCACCACTTCAAAGCACTTGCATGACTCAAAAATTATAGCTCTATAAAAATTGATTTTTTTTACAAAATGTAATTGACAATCAGAGACTTAAATGATAATTTAATCAACGTGTTCGGGCGGATAGCTCAGTGGGAGAGCGGTTGCTTTACACGCAACTGGTCGGGGGTTCAAATCCCTCTCCGCTCATAAAGATTCTCAAGTTTTGAGAATCTTTTTTTATCCCTCGCAAAATATATCATTTTTTCAAAATTGCAATAATAACTTATATCGTTTTTATATAAGTTTAGTAATTAATAATATTATAAGTTTTAGTTACACAATAAAATATTATTGATTCAATAGCATTTCAATATGATTAATCAAAGTAATGATAGTCTTTTATTAAATTTACCCACCATTTTGATACCATAAATTATATTTTCTATATTGATTATTACATCAATTATATGAGTCTCAGAAAACCAAAGAGAAGAATTCAATTCATCTTCAACACTTCAACATCTAACAAATAGCTGCGCACTTTAAAATGCATACAGATAATTTCAATCAAAAACTCACCTCAAATCTCTGTACTTATGCTTCAAAGAGAGTTAACATCTCAGTTGGAGATGCAATATGGAAAAAATGTTTCTCGTTACAGGCTCAGATGGCCATTTAGGATCTACGGTTGTAAAATATTTACTTTCAAAAGGATGCAAGGTAAGAGGGTTAAGATTCAAACACACATCACTTAAAACCCCAATTGCAGAGGAGGTCTTCTACGCAGATGTCAGAGACCTTGAAAGCATGAATGATTTCTTCAACTGCTCAAATGCTGTGGTAATTCATACCGCAGGAATTGTTACAATCTCAAAAAAAATGAATTCAAAGGTCTATGATACCAATGTTGTGGGTACAGAGAATGTTATAGCGCAGGCAAAAAGAATACATGCCAGATTGATTTACGTAAGCAGTGTTCATGCCATAACAGAAGAGCCCTCTATCTCTGCAGATCATAAAGAAAGATATCCATTCAAAATTGATAGCTCGAGTAAAAAAGATGCTTATTCAAGAACCAAAGCAATTGCAACTGCAGCTGTAAGAAAAGCAGCAGAAGGTCCTGATAAGATTGATTACAACATAGTTTACCCTTCAGGTATCTTTGGCCCAGGAGACTATGGAAACAATCTTATAAATCTTGCAATGAAGGAATATTTAAAGAAGAAAATCACAACATACATAGATGGAGGATATAACTTGATTGATGTGAGAGCGGTAGCACAGGCCATTGTCAATCTTGCTCTAGATGACTCATTGAAGAATAAAGAATATCTGCTCTCTGGTGATTACACAAGCATAAAAGATCTGTTCAACACGATATCAGAGGAAGTCAAAATAGATCATCCTAAAATAACACTTCCAACATGGCTACTTGTACTTCTGAATCCTGCAACTGCATTGTACTACAGGTTGAGAAAGATGCCAGCAATCTACTGTCCTTATTCACTGAAAACACTCACAAGGAAAATTGAATTCAACAATGAAGAGGCAAAAAGAGAGCTGAAGCTCATGATCTATCCATTGAGAGTGACAATCTTAGATACAGTCTCTTTCTTGAAATGCAATCTATCCTTTTTTGAATGATTCAATGCTGCTCAATGATGCTGTATGATGGAGTGAGAAACAAAGAAGGTGGAATCAATTGCTGACCCACCTTCCATAATTAAATTATCATTTCAAATTTATTTTCTATCGCCTGTACCATTATCTTTGAGAGTTACATCATGAGCTCCGCCTTCAACAATGGATGTTTCTGAAACCAATGTCAATCTTGCTCTCTCTCTCAATTCAGGAAGGGTCAGAGCACCACAGTTGCACATTGTGCTTCTTACCTTGCTCAATGAAAGCTGAACATTGTTCTTCAAAGAACCTGCATATGGAACATAAGAATCAACACCTTCAACAAATGAAAGTTTTTTATCTCCCCCCATATCGTATCTCTGCCAGTTTCTAGCTCTAGCGCTTCCTTCACCCCAGTACTCTTTCATGTAGTTTCCATTCACACTTATTCTCTGTGTTGGACTCTCATCAAATCTTGCAAAATATCTTCCAAGCATTACAAAGTCAGCACCCATAGCCAATGCCAATGTGATGTGATAATCATGAACGATACCACCATCACTGCAAACAGGAATGTAAATACCAGTCTCTTCAAAGTATTCATCACGAGCTGCTGCCACTTCAATCATTGCTGTAGCCTGACCTCTACCAATACCTTTGGTCTCTCTTGTTATGCAGATTGAACCACCACCAATACCAACTTTGATGAAGTCAGCACCTGCTTTTGCAAGGAATCTGAATCCCTCACGATCAACTACATTACCAGCACCAACTTTAACATCATCACCATAGGTCTTTCTGATGAAGTCGATTGTATTTGCTTGCCACTGTGAGAATCCTTCTGATGAATCTATACAGAGAACATCGGCACCTGCTTCAATCAAAGCTGGAACTCTCTCTGCATAGTCACGAGTGTTGATACCAGCACCAACTATGTAACGTTTGTGAGAATCCAACAGTTCATTTGGATTGTCTTTATGGCTGTCATAGTCCTTTCTAAATACAAAATATTTCAATTTCTGATCTTTATCGATGATTGGAAGAGCATTCAACTTGTTGTCCCAAAGTAGATCATTTGCTTCTGAAAGAGTTATTGTATCCATTCCGTAGACCAATTTATCAAATGGTGTCATGAAAGTTTCAACTTTCTTATCCAAGCCCATTCGAGATATTCTCCAGTCTCGTGATGTCACAACACCAAGAAGCTTTCCATTGGCAGTACCATCTTCTGTTACTGCAATTGTTGAGTGACCTTTCTCTTCTTTCAATTTTACGATATCACCCAATGTTGCTGATGGTGCTATGTTTGAATCAGATGCTACAAAGCCAGCTTTGAAGCTTTTAACTTTTGCAACCATTGCTGCTTCATCTTCAATTGTCTGGGAGCCGTAAATAAATGCACAACCGCCCTCTCTTGCAAGAGCCTCGCCCATTTTTTCACCACTGACGCTCTGCATGATTGCACTTATCATTGGAATGTTTAGATTGATTTTTGATTCTTCACCCTTTTTGAACTTGACCAAAGGTGTTTTTAAAGAAACGTTTGAAGGGATGCAGTTCTCGTTAGAATAACCAGGAACTAATAAATATTCACTAAATGTGTGAGATGGTTTGTCGAAAAAAAATGCCATAAGTAACTCCTACTTTTTGACAACTCATATTGCCTTAATTATAGAAATTATTCAACATCAAAAATGTTTTTTTCATATAATTTAACTTGTTTCCTGCATTATATTTATGTAAAACTGGTATAATATTTATTATAAAAAAATTGAAAATTTTTATTGAAATCAATAATAATTGCATTTTTTATATATTATTAAATTAATTAATAAGATATTTATGTAAACATAAAATATTGATATTTTCGAAAAAATAATATCGACATTTTTTGTTTTTTTGTCACAATACTTAAAGAATACATAATGAATATGTATTGATACAAATTCATTCCATTATCTTTATATATCTAAGCCTCTATATACAATGGAACTTAAATTTCTTTTTTAAGATTTGTCTTTAAATATTAATATATTTATGAAAATGATGAACAATAAATAATGTACTGAATATAACTTTACAAATCGACTAAATATATCTGATAACATTGATAATGCATTTTATTCGTTATGCAATACAAATAACAGAATTTACCAAAACGTTTGTAATTTCAGTTGTACTAAATAAGAAATAATGACACTTCAAAATCTAAAAAAAAATTGTGCAAAATCTTATAAAATCAAAATAAATAAATCAGCATCTCACATTATATATAATCTATCATTTTAGTTAGAATTATATTTTAAAATCTACTTGTACTTAAAGAGATAAAATCTACTTAAATTCTTTAATATACACTGAAAAAAATGATTCAATTCATTTTTCTCTTTTTTGTTAATAAAACTATGTAATTGAAGGTCTAAGATTCAACTGATATCTTAAAGATCTAGCATACTTATTTTGTATTATTTTCCAATTCTATTTTCACATTGATATTTAACGAACATTCATTGCTTTTGGACTATATACACTTTTTATGCATAAATATACAAATATAATATTGAGGTTTTTGACATATATCTTAATCAATATATTTATTTGATTTTTTTTAATTTCTTTCTATACAGTAATTTATATCTAAATAATAAGTCATTTTGCTTCACTTTATTTTCAATGGGTTGACACTTTATTGCAAATATATGTTATGTTTATACTATATACTACATAACCAAGGAGAAAAAAGTATGAAAAAATTAAGCATATTAGCATTGACATTTTTGCTATTGGCTACAGGTAATATTTTCGCTAGCGGGAATGCAGAAGAAGCAAAAGAGACCATCGTTTTCGGTGATGTTTCATGGGATTCAGTTCAGGTCCATAACAGAATTATGGCCTTCATTATAGAAAATGGTTTAACAGGTTATGATACTGATTTTGTACCAGGGGATACATTGCCAATTCTTACTGGATTACAACAAGGTGATATTGATATTGATATGGAATCATGGCATTCAAATTTTCCAGAAGTTTACAGAAAGAGTATTGAATCAGGCAATGTTATTGATTTAGGTCAGAACATGCCAGATGCACCACAAGGTTGGTGGGTACCACGATATTTAGTTGAAGGACCAGATGCTCTTGCTCCAGATTTGAAAAGTGTTGCAGATTTACCAAAATATGCAAATCTCTTCCCAGATCCAGAAGACCCATCAAAAGGTATGATTCTAGGTGGAGTTGCAGGTTGGTCACAGATGAAAATTAGTGAGCAGATATTTGAAGATAACAACTTAGAAGATACATACAACTTGGCAATCACAGGTGGTGGTACAGCTCTAGCTGGAACAATGGTCGGTGCTTATAAAAAAGGCGAACCATGGGTAGGTTACTACTGGGCTCCAACTTCAATTCTTGGAAGACTAGATATGGTCCGTCTTGAAGGAAGTGAGTTTGAACCAGCTCTTGTAAACATACTTGTAAATAAATCAATGATTGAGAAAGCACCAGATGTAGTTGAAATTCTTAAAAAATATTCTACTACAGTAGATGAAAACAACGAATTCCTAGCTAAGATGGATGAAAATGGATGGTCAACTCAAGAAACCGCTATTTGGTTCTTGAACAACAAAGAAGCTGTTTGGACACAATGGGTTTCAAGTGACGTCGCAACTAAAGTAAAAAATGCTTTGAAGGCATTATAAGAGGATATTGATGGCAGAAGAAAATAATACACAGATAGTTATAAAAAACTTATGGAAGATTTATGGCAAAGACCCTAAAAAAGTATTCCAAAAAAACCTCCAAGATAAGAGCAAAGAAGAAATTCAAAAAAAAACTGGTTGTATTGTAGGATTGCGTGATATCAACTTAGAGATAAAAAAAGGTGAATTCTATATTCTTATGGGACTCTCCGGCAGTGGAAAATCTACTTTAATTAGATCTCTTATTCGACTCATCAAGTCGACTAAGGGAGCTATTGAGATCAACGGTGCCGATATTACCAAGATGAATACAGAGCAACTCATGCAGTTCAGAAGAAAGACATATGGTATGGTATTCCAGCACTATGGTCTACTCCCACACATGAGTGTTCTTGATAATGCTGCATATGGTTTGAAGATCAAAGGCATTGATAAAGAAGAGCGTTATAAAAAAGCAATGGAAGTTCTTGAAACAGTTGGACTCAAAGGCTGGGAAGATTACTACCCAACAAGTCTATCAGGTGGAATGCAGCAGCGTGTTGGCCTAGCCCGTGCTCTGTCAAACGAGCCTGAAATACTTCTTATGGATGAACCTTTCAGTGGACTTGATCCACTTATCAGAAGACAGATGCAAGATGAACTGGTTGAGTTGCAATCAACTCTGCACAAAACAATCATCTTTGTAACTCATGATCTTCATGAGGCCCTAAAATTGGGTGATAAGATTGCCATCATGAGAAATGGTGAGATTGTTCAAATTGGAACACCAGAAGATATTGTGACAAACCCAGCTGATGAATATGTAAGTGAGTTTGTTCAAGATGCATCACCTGCAAAAATATTGACTGCCGGAAGCATCATGAGTGATGTTCCAGTTATTACATATGCGTGGGAAGGTCCCAAAACAGCTCTGACTTTGATGAAAAGTGAGAAGAAAACTGTGGGATACGTTGTTGATCAGAAGAGATCATTCTTAGGTATCATAACCTCAAAAGAACTTGAGAGATTGTTGAAGCTTGAAGAGAAATTTAAAACCATACCTACATCGTCAATAATAAAAGTGGAATCCGTGAATCCAGACATGATTGTTGAGGAGCTCTTTGCAATTGCTCCCAAAAATCACTATGCGATTCCTGTAGTTGATGAAAAAAACAGACTGCTAGGGAGAATTACAAATGATGCAATTTTCGATTCCATTTCTGTAGACGGAGGTTCAGATGATTAAATTTCCAGAAATATTTAATTTGCCATTGGCTGAAGGTGTCGATAAAATAATGGATTGGTTGCTTCTGCACCTTGACGGATTTTTTGACGCAATAGGATTCATCATTTTGAAAGTGGTGATGGCATTTGAAGATGTATTTTTATATATTCCTTGGTTTGTTTTGGTCCTTCTGATTGGACTTGCCGGTTGGAAATTGGTAAGAAGCCTCAAGATGGGTATTGTTTTCATGATCCTCATGATGATAATAGGCATATTTGGGTATTGGGAGTTGGCTATGCAGACTCTTGCACTTGTCATTGCTTCCGTAGTATTTGCTCTGCTCATAGGACTTCCAATGGGAATTCATATGGCCAGAAATGACCGGGCACAGAAGATACTGAAACCAATGTTGGATGGAATGCAGACAATGCCTTCATTTGTATATCTGATTCCAGCTCTGATGTTTTTCGGAATGGGAAAGGTACCAGCAATGTTTGCAACAATCATCTATGCAGTTCCACCAGTAATTAGATTGACTAATGTGGGTATAAGAACTGTTGATGTTGAAGCTGTTGAGGCTGCTAAAGCTTTCGGTGCAACATCAAGACAGATATTGTTCGACGTTCAGCTTCCACTTGCAAAGCCCTCTATAATGGTTGGGATAAACCAAACTACAATGATGGCACTTGCTATGGTTGTAATTGGCTCAATGATTGGAGCTAAAGGCTTGGGTATGGAAGTTCTCCTTGCAATAGGTAGAATTGAAGTCGGTCGAGGATTTGAAGCAGGAATCTCTATTGTATTCTTGGCGATCATCATTGACAGAATAACATTCTCCTTCAGTGAGAAAAAACCTAAAACAGAAAAAAAATAAATTCCAACAAATAAAATTATTGGAATCATATAGATATATGTAAATTAGAAGAGTTGCTTTTAAAAAAGTGCTCTTCTAATTTTTTTTAGTCTTGATGAAGATCATCTGATCAAATGAGCTGATGATCAATCATCATTTTCATATATTTCAGCAACTCTTCCAATCAACCCAGATTCAAGTCTCACTTTGATTCCGTGTGGATGATTTGAAGAATTTGTGAGTATGTCTTTAACAACACCATCTGTAAGAGCACCAGTTCTTTGATCCTTCTTGAGTACTATTGCGACCTTCAGACCAGGTTTTATATTTTTTCTTGATTTACCGTCCATATCTACCTCTTATATATAAGTATAGATTTTTAATAAAATGAGGTAAACACCAATGAATTAATAACAAAAGCTTTTATTGTACCTTATTATTTTACATGATATAATCTTGATATGGATAATACACTAACAGTTATACAAGAAAATAAAGGCCCACTGACCTCTTTAGTCGATTTTAAAGAGTTAAATTTCAGTGACTTTTCAGAATATGAGACATATCGTCTCGTTGATCCCACTTCCAAAGAAGTGTTCAAAATTATAAATGAAAATCTAGTTAAATTTGATAACAAACGCTGCTATGATATGTGGGAAACAGGTTCACCATGTAAATATTGTGTATCCCTCAACGCTCTTGAGAGCCGCAGTGAGAAGAAAAAACTTGAATATCTCAATGGTACTTTGAACATTGCCAGAGTGATACCTGTTTTGATTGAGGGACGAGAGCTTGTATTGGAACTGTTTCAAAACTTGTCCTCTTCCTACTTCAAAACAGAAGATAGATTTGAGCAGATTTCAAAGATCGTTGAAGATTTGAACACCCTCGCATCAACAGAGTCGTTCACAAATCTTTTCTCTCATTCCTATACCCTCAACACCCTCACAACTTTCATAAATGGAGATACAACCATGGAAAGAGATACTGTTTCTCTGGCCATTCTTGATATAAACAATTTGAAATATGTAAATGATACCTTTGGTCACCTAACAGGAGATGAGCTCATCCTAAAAGTTGCTGAAATTCTTCTTCCACTCAAGAATATGGAGAATGTCATTCCTGGAAGAACAGGAGGCGATGAATTCCAAATTGTTCTTCTCAACTACAATGAAGAGCAAGCCAATGAGTTACTCGAGCCATTCTTCAAAAGAATGAGTGGCATAAAACTGAACAAACAAGATTACAGAGCATCTGTGAGCTATGGTCTTCTTGAATGGAATAAAAAAGAAAGTGATGAAGATTTCATAAACAGAGTTGATAAACTCATGTATGAAAATAAAGTCAGAAGCAAACAAGGAAGACGCTAGATCTCGCCTTTCAAGATGCAAAGCTCGAAAATATGGATTCAATTGGCATCAGATGATGGTGCAAGATAAAAAAATACCTTTGAAGATGTCTCACATATCATGTGATCTTTTCAAAGGTATTGTCTCTTCTAACAGAGTTT
>JBFHKM010000088.1:0-12602 GCA_041595335.1 Sphaerochaetaceae bacterium | reverse complement strand
GATGCAAATAAGAACAGTGAGTAATATCCACTAACTTTCCAGAGAATTACAAAAACGATGACCCAGAATGCAACTGTTGGGTCTGTAAACCAACCTACAGTTAATCCAAAGGAATCTCTTAGCCATATGTTCAAGGGAGAGCTGTAGTTGAAAAAGTATCTTACAAATACTGAAGTAGCTACTCCGCTTGTTAAAAAGGGAACGAAAAAGATAACTGAGAAGATACCTTTGAATCTGGATGGTAGGTTGTGAAGTACTGATGCTATGCCCATTGAGAAAAGACATACCAATGGGACAATAGTTATCAGATATTTAAGTCCATTGATGAAAACCTTGTGTATGTTTTCATCATGTAAAGCTTTTGTTAAATTACCGAAGCCGACCCAACTCCATTTGAGAGCCATTAAATTCCAGTCTGTAAGTGAGAGCCAAAATGCCCATACCAGTGGTATTGAAAACAGTATAACCCAGTACAATAAATACGGAGTTACGAAAACCCAACCAGTAGCATTTTCTTTAGAATGATAGTTCTTTTTCATTAAGTCGACCTCCATGGTAATATTATTATTTCAAGCTACCAGCTTCTTTCATTCCATTCATGGAACTCTGAACTGCTTTTGTAGCATCCATAGCATTGAAAGGAGCCTTTTTATTGGCTGCTAACATGTAGTCACACATACCGTCTTCACCAAGAGCTGTTAAGATAGCAGTCATTGATGCATTGGCCATTGCTGGTATTGAATTAGGGATCATTGCAGCCTGTGCTTTCAATATAGGTTTATCTGCAATATATGCTGATAATGTTGGATTTTGAGCAGTATCACCACGCATAGGTAGCATACCTGTTGTCTTCAACCAATCAAGATCTGTTTGGCTGTTGCGTTCTTTGGAATATACCCAAGAGATAAATGCAACTGCACCGTCGTGCATCTCTTCTGTAATGTTTCCACCTTTGTAGAATACCAAGCCCTTAGCATCTGCGAATGTGTAAGGAATATCTCCAGTCTTTTTGACAATTGGAGGACCATATACATAATCTCCATCAAGTCCATATACTAGACCTGCTGCATCATATTTAGCAGCATCCCAAGGTGCGCTGATTTGGAATACGTAAGGTGACATCTTCTTATCGAAAGCACCTGTATCTTCAGCCATTTGAATTGTGTTACCGAAATTAGCTAAGAATTCAAATACCTGTTTTGATACTTCAGGATCCATAACTAACTGATCTCCATCAACCAATGCCATTCCGCCTGAGAAAGCATCATACTGCATCTCAAAGTCATACCAACGATTCCACCACAATTCTGGTCTGCCGAGTTCTGAACGTAAGAACAGATGGGATATTCCCATATCTTTCATTGTTGTGTTCTTGGTTTTTTGGAAGTTGGTAATCAATGTATTGATATCATCAACAGTTGTTGGAACTCTGTCTGCAAAACCTAATGCTCTTAAAGCTCTTGAATTCCAATGGTAGCACATTGCATTGGCATAAATAGGGATTACATATTGGCTTCCTGAAATACTCCAACCTTTCATGATGGAGTCCATATCTCTGTTAGAAACAATGTCTTTGTAGAACATCTCATCTTTGATATCATAAACACGTCCTGAATTTGCTAAAGTTGTTGCAAATCCTCTGTTTATATTTGTAGAGATTGCAGGAGCTGTGTTTGTTGCCAATGCGTTTTGAATACCGGCTTCAGAAGAAGGAGTTTCAGGCATCATCTGTGCTTTTATCATAACAGTCTTGCCATGCGATTTTACTCCAGCGGCATTGAACTCCGTTATAAGAGAATCCCAGAAGTCATACTGACCTTTGTTGGGAGCTGTCCAGAAGCTGACGGTGATGGTATCAGAATCAGACATCTTTTGCTCGGTTGTACCATTGGCAAAAGCGTAGGATGTGATCATGACCACAGTTAACAATAAAACAATAAATTTTTTTGTCTTCATATTTTTCCTCCTTATGAATAATCAAAAAATACTTAACAAGTAAAGTATAAATAGCAATTGTAACGTTGTCAAATCATTTATAACTAAAATTTTGTAACGTAACTTTATTTAACTATAGAGTTGTTTTCTTAAGATATTTAGATAAAAATGCGTAATAATTTCTTTGAAAATTGAATATAAATCAATACTGTGTAATAATTTAGATAAAACAGTTGTGATTTTGAGTTACTTTTTTTATTTGATGTGATTTTATTTCATTGAATTATAAGAGCGTTATAAGTTAAATTGTTGTGTATGTAATCTAGAAAGTACATCATGTATTGAAATTTTATACTTCAATTATGATAAGTATAAATTATAATACCATACTTGAATGACGTTTTTTGATGCTATGAAGCATCAACTTTTGAAGTATTGCTTGTTTTGCTTCAGATATCTATATGCTATGTTTGCATATGCTGTTAATAAAAAAAGTAACGTTACAAAAGCTAATTAATGTGATATATTCTTATAAGTAGGGGGCATTCTATGGAAAAAAGAACAACAATAGAACAGATAGCAAAAAAAGTTGGTACAAGCAAGATAACAGTATCTCGTGCTCTAAAGGGCCAAGAGGGAGTTGGAACTGACCTCCGTAATCATATCATTCAAGTTGCAACTGAACTTGGTTATGAAAAAAAAAGACTGCATCCTACAGGACAGAGACAGATAGCTTTCTTGGTACCAAAACGTTTCTTTCTACTGACAGATTCTTTTTATCATGTGATCTACTACTACATAAATACACTATGCAATGAAAGTGATTCCAAACTAGCTCTCTATATTCTAGAGAAGAAAGATGAGGAAAATGGAACTCTCCCAATTGATATTGATAATTATGATGGAATAATCATTGGTGGCGAAGTCTGCCCTAAGGTAATAAACAATATAAAGATTAAATCAATTCCTTATGTAGTTATAGATGATGACTCTCTTGATGAGACTTCTGATTGTATCTTTATGGATAATTACAAAATAGGCATAAAACTTACAGATTATCTTGTAAAACGTGGATATAAAAAAATAGGATTTGTTGGATCTCACGCTCAGACATCAAATATTACAGATAGATATCTTGGATATAAAAAGATACAGTATTACTACAATCTTCCTATGGACGACAGCTGGATCATTGATAACTACAACAGCAAAACAGGCTACTATGTGATGGATATATCTCTACCAAAAGATCTTCCTGAAGCATTTATATGCCAATGTGATAGAGCTGCTTATTATTTTATGGAGAGTTTGAAGAGCCAAGGAATTGATGTTCCAAAGCAAGTAGCTCTGGTAAGTATTGATAATACTGAATTGGCTAGCTCTACAGAACCTAAGTTGACCAGCGTAAATATTGATAAAAGTTTGTTTGCATCAGAAGCTCTGACTCTTCTTAACGAAAGAATAGACGGAAGAGTTGAGATGAAGAGAGTCTGTCTTGATTCAAAATTGGTTGAACGCTCTTCTGCTCCAATCAAGAAGTAGAAAGGATATTTTTCTCATAATTATAACTCAACAGCATTCTTAGAAAAGGGTAAAAATCAGACACCTTACTTTTTGTTACCCTTAATTAACTCTTGAAGATGTCAATTTAAATACTAATTTATTCAACTCTATTGCTTAGAATGATTCTTGGTCCTAGACTATTTCTATAATGAAAGAAAGTACAAAACAACGTTTAAAAAAGATTTTTTCTTTTATGGGTCCCGGTTTCTTAATAACCGTTGGATTCATTGACCCAGGTAACTGGGCAACAAATATAGAGGGGGGATCCAGTTTCGGGTATTCTCTTTTATGGGTTGTAACTCTTAGTACAATAATGCTCATGGTAATACAACATGTAGCAGCTAAGATGGGAATCGCTACAGGTAAATCACTTGCAGTAAACATAAGAGAGCATCTGCCGAAACCGCTTTCTCTTATGGTTGGTATTACAGTCGTTCTTGCCTGTGTTGCCACTGATGTAGCAGAGTTACTTGGTGGAGCTATCGGTTTCAACTTGTTATTTAAAATGCCTCTATGGCTAGGTGCTGTTGTCACCATAATTCTCGAAATATTTTTAATAATAGGACAGAGATACCACAAACTTGAGAAGACCATAATAGGGTTCCTTGGAATAATAGCATTGTGCTATGTAGCAGAACTTGTAATTGTCAAACCTGATTGGGGACAAGCTTTACCTGCATTGGTAATTCCATCTTTGAATAAAGATAGCATATACATTTCCTTAGGTATCATTGGAGCTGTGGTAATGCCACACAATATATTCCTACATTCGAATGTAATTCATTCAAGAGACTGGGGTATAACAGATAAAGAGAAGACTGAGCTTCTGAAATTTGAAAGAATAGATACAACAACTTCTTTGACTCTAGGATTGATTGTAAATGCTGCCATGATTATTGTAGCTGCTAAAGTTTTCCATTCAAATGGATTGGTTGTAACCAGCATCACAGATGCAGCTCAAACCTTGGTTCCATTAGCAGGAAAAGCAGCAGGACTTCTATTTGCAATTGCTTTGGTATTTGCAGGAGTTGGTTCATCTGTAACATCATCGATGGCAGAAGTTAACGTAATAACAGGATTCCTTGGAAAACCAGAAGACCCAAAGACTCTGCTATATAGAGTGGCAACATTCATCACAGCAATACCATCATTGGTTATCATTCTTATGAATATGGATACATACAAAATATTGATATTCAGTCAGGTTATTTTGAGCATACAGCTTCCATTTACCTTGATACCTTTGCTTTATCTTGCTAGAAAGAAATCAGTGATGGGAGTATTCAGGAGTAGCAATTCTGAATTTATAGCTCTTATTGTTATTTCCGCTATTATAATTGGATTGAATTCCTTTTTACTATTTGCCTAATGGAGGTATTTTATGACCGCATTTGAAAACATCTTATTATTAATTGACTGCTCTCCCGCAGATCAAGAAGTTATAAAAGTAATAAAGAAAATGATGTATGAATCTCATTCCAAATTGACTCTGGTTCATGTCATTCATTCTCATACATTAGATCAACAGAGAGATTTAAGAGAGAAGGCCACTGCATGCCTGGAAGGCTACAAGAAGGAATTTATAGATTCTGGAATTACAAATACTGAAATCTTATTTCTAAGTGGTGAACCTGAAGAGCAATTGGTGAAGCTCATCAAAGAAGGAACTTATGATTTAGTAGCTATGGGAACACATGGACACAAAGGAATTCAAGATTTGCTTTATGGAAGTGTATCAACTACGTTGAAACACCATGTCGATACTCCTTTACTGTTGGTGAAGGGAAGTCTGCAGGTTTGATGATTGATATTTTAAATTAAATTGAGATATAGACATATTATAAAAGCACCTTTTTCTCTTATGTGGTAATTCATCATGAGAGGGAAAGGTGTTTTGAATTATCTTGATTACAATTCTCAAATAAATAACGAATGAAATTCTATTTTTTGGGTTGATGACATGGTTGCTCTTTTATTGTTTGATAGATTTTCCCATAAACAGTCTATAGTCGGAGTTTAAGAAATCTTGAACGTCTTTACCTTTTAGCTTTTCAATCAATTTTTCACAAGCAATTCCACCAAGCGCTTTTTCATCAAACTCCAATCCTGTAATAGGAGGATTGAAGCCTTCAAGCATCACACTTCGATAGAAAGTCGCAATAGAGACATCTTCTGGAATAGATATTCGCCTTTCGTTTAAATGAGTCATCACAACAGAGCATATGTAATCATCCATACAAACAATGCAATCAGGTTTTGATTCTAAAACTTCATCTGTAGCCTTAATAATCTGAGACTGTGTAATAGCATCCAAGACAACCTTACTTTTAACAGATCTTTCTTTTCCTTCAAGAGCTAGATTAAATCCTTTTAACCTACTGTTTGTTACGCAAAGATGAGTCTCTCCTCCAATCAAGGCAATTTTTTTAAGTCCTCTACTTAGGAGTAGTTCTGTAAGTGTTTTGCAAGCTTGAACATGGTCATTGTCAATATGGGTAACTGATTTATCATCTGATGAACCTATAACAACGAATGGCATCTCTGCTTTCTTCAAATACTTAACAGGGTCGTCCTTTACCATTGTTCGTGTTAGAATTATACCATCAGCTTTTTGATTATCCACAATCCTTTTTAATTGAGTTATATTATTATAATTAATCCAAAGGAGAATTAAATCATAATCATTTGCTGTTGCAACATCACATATTCCGTTTATACTTCTATGACAAAAAGGAGAATCCCATGCCTTCAATTCTTCAGGTAAAGCAAGCCCAATGTTATAAGTCTTTTTTTCAGCAAGACCTCTGGCAATTACATTTGGCTTATAATTGTTTGTCTTGATGAATTCTAAAATTCTCTCTCTTGTTTCAAAACCAATTCTACCTTTTCCTGATATGGCTCTAGATACAGTAGTTTTGCTTACTCCAAGTTCTTTGGCTATAGCATCAAGTGTATATGTCTTTTCATTTTTAGTGTCCATACTAAATTTTTACCACAGTTATGCCCTTTAGCGCAACAATAATAGTAAAATATTTGTTATATTGCGACTTATTGCGCAATTATGCGCAACAAATGTGTAATAAACATGATAAATTTATTTACTCATAAATTAATTAATAAAGAGTTTAGAAAATAATAGAGGCTGACTTAATTAGTTCAATAATTATAATTACAATTGAAAAAGAACAGGGTTTTAAAAATTTAATAAAACCTAATTTATTATATTATAATATTTTATTAGATTTATTGTGCTACCTTATTTTATATAATAATGAAAGCTAATTTCCATTGTTTCATGATCAAATTTAAAAAAAATAAACTTTTTGTTTGACAGGTAATTTTCTAGATGGTACTATTAGATTGAATAACCGGTTGCACAAACCGTTAAGTTATTAAAAAAGGAGAAATCAATGAAGAAAATTTTATTTACATTAGCTTGCATTACAATTGCAGCTTCTAGTTTATTAATGGCATCAGGGCAAAAAGAGGCAACTGTAGATACCTCAAAATCTGATGAATTAGTTGTTTGGTTATGGGATATGGGATTTAATGGGGCAACCATGCAAAAGGCAGCAGAAATTTATAAAGAAGACCATCCTGAGTTCAATCTAGTTATTGAAGATCAAGGAGACTGGAACACTTTGCAAACTAAACTTACAACAATTGCTTCTTCTGGAAAGTTAGATTCTCTACCAGACATCTTATTGATTCAAGACAATGCATTCCAAAAAAATTATATGAGTTTTCCTGAAGTATTTACTGATTTGAGCAATACCAATATTGATTATACTCAATTTGCTTCTGGTAAAACTGGATACTCTGTTATTGATGGTAAGAATTATGGAGTTCCATTTGATAATGGAGCAGTAATATTCGGTTACCGAACAGATATACTTGCTAAAGCTGGATACACAATTGATGACTTTACAGATATTACATGGTCCCAATGGTTGAAACAGGCTAAAGTTGTATTGGAAAAAACTGGTAAGCCTTTACTTTCAGCTCAAGCAGGTTCTTCTGATATCATCAACATGATGTTGCAATCAGCTGGTGCTTCTTTATTCAATACTGATGGTTCTCCAAATATTGTAAATAATGATGTCCTATATAAGGTTGCTGAAACTTATATGCAGATGTTGGACGATGGAACATGCATAGAAGCAACAGATTGGTCTGGATACACCAATTCATTCTCTAGTGGTGCTGTAGCTGGAACTATGACTGGATGTTGGATTGCTGCTACCATTCAAGGTGCAACAGATCAAGCAGGTAAATGGAAGATTACAAACATGCCTTCTTTAGATGGAATTCCAACAGCAACTAATTATTCAAATAATGGTGGTTCTTCATGGGCAGTAACATCAGCTTGTAAGAACATAGATTTAGCTGCTGATTTCTTTGCTATGACATTCGGTAGTTCAATGGAATTGTATGATGCAGTTGCTCAAAATGGAGTACTTGGAACATACTTACCAAGTGCAAATTCTTCTGTTTACAGTCAACCAAATGAATTCTTCAGTGGTCAACCAATAATGAGTATTATTACAGAGTTCGCTGGAAAAGTTCCTGCAATTGAAGGTGGAGCTTATTATTATGATGCAAGAGACGCCGTCTGCACAGCTATCACTCAAATACAATCAGGAGCAGTAGCTAAAGAAGCTTTCCAAGACGCTCAAGATACTGTTAACTTTATGATGGGTAATTAAATACCATCTTTAAAGTCAAATATATATGATGGAAACCATTATAGGTTTCCATTATATATGTATAGCTTAAGATCTTGGAGGAATAATAAATTGAGTCATAAAAAACAAAAACAAATGCAAATTAAAAGTAAATTAACTGTAGAAAATAAACTATCAATTACTGGATGGTTTTTTATATTACCAGCAACTTTACTCATATTTGCTATGAGCTTCTACCCTATGTTCAAGGCATTGTACATGTCTTTTAGAACTGGGATTGGAGTCAATATGGAATGGGCTGGCTTGTATAATTTTACTAGAATGACAAAAGATAAAATATTCATGCAGTCTGTAAGAAATAATTTTTTCTACTTAATTATTCAAGTACCTATTATGTTGGTTCTTGCAATAACCTTAGCATCTATATTGAATAACCCAAAATTAAAATATAAAGGGTTGTTTAGAATTTTGCTATTTCTACCATGTGCAACTCCTCTGGTTGCATATTCGGTAATCTTTAGAAGTTTATTTGCAATTGATGGATATTTTAATACCATCCTGCTGAATTTTGGTATTCTTTCTAAAGCCTATAATTTTCTAGGACACCCAACGAGTGCAAAAATTGTAATTATAATTGCATTGATTTGGAGATGGACTGGTTACAATATTGTATTTTACTTAGCTGGACTTCAAAACATTGATCCTTCAATTTATGAAGCTGTGAAATTAGAAGGAGCTTCTAAAATTCAGACTTTCTTCAGTATTACAGCTCCATTATTGAAACCAATGATTCTTTTGACAAGCATCATGTCTATTAATGGTACTCTTCAATTATTTGATGAATCAGTCAATTTAACTGCAGGTGGACCTGCAAATGCTTCAATTACAATGTCTCATTATATTTATAACCTGTCGTTTAAATATGTTCCAAATTTTGGTTACGCGGCAGCTCTTTCATATGTAATTTTACTGTTGGTAGCATTCCTCGCACTTATTCAAATGAAGGTGGTAGATGTCCGTGATTAATATAAATAAAAAAACAAAATCAACTCAATCACTTGGAGTTGGAACTTATACCTTTTTGATTGTTGCTGTTATACTATCTGTTTTTCCATTATTTTGGATGGTAATAGCGGCAACAAATAAAAGTGTCGATGTAATTTCAGGTACACTAATTCCTGGAAGCAATTTAGCAACTAATTATAAAAATTTAATTGGAACAACCAATCTATGGCAAGCAATGTGGAATTCTTTTAAGTATGCCGGAATAATGACAGTCTTGAGTCTTCTTGTTTGTTCGATTGCTGGTTATGGATTTGAAATATATCATGACAAGCATAAGGATAGATTGTTTTCTTTCTTACTTTTAGCAATGATGATTCCTTTTGCAGCCGTTATGATACCACTCTATCAGATGGTTTCAGAATATGGTTTGTTGAATTCAACTGCTGGATTTGTTTTACCTACTATCTCAACTCCATTTTTAATAATGCTATTTCGTCAAAATTCTAGATCATTTCCTCATGAAATTATTGATGCTGCAAGAATTGATGGTCTCAGTGAAATTGGAATCTTTATTAGAATTTATATACCTACACAGAAAGCTGTTTTTGCAGCTGCTGTAACTGTTGTGTTCATGAATGGTTGGAATAACTATCTATGGCCTAAAATCATAATGCAGAGCAATGATAGCATATCAATGCCAATGTTAATTGCTGGATTACAATCTGGTTATGTTACAGATTATGGTGTGCTGATGCTATCAGTTCTATTCTGTATTTTACCCATGCTAATAATATTCTTTGCAATGCAGAGGTATTTTACTCAGGGAATAACAGGTTCCATAAAATAAGGAGATTAAATAATGACAAATATTTCAAAGCCTATTGGGCTTAAAACCTCAGTACTTCTACATGGAGCAGATTACAATTATGAACAATGGCTTGATTATCCAGAGATTTTAGATACAGATTTTAAATATATGAAAGAAGCCAGATGCAATGTGATGAGTATTGGTATTTTTTCTTGGGCGGAGATTGAACCTCAAGAAGGTGTGTTCAATTTTGATTGGTTGGATGATCTTTTTGATAGACTTGAAGCAAACAATATCTATGCAATTTTGGGAACTCCAAGTGGATCAAAACCTGCTTGGCTGAGTAAAAAATATCCTGAAGTTTGTAGAGTTGATGAAAAAGGGAAAAGAGAACCTCATGGTCAGAGACATAATCACTGCAGAACCTCTCCAATTTATAGAGAGAAGGTTGCAATTATAAATAGAAAGCTTGCTCAACGATATGGAAAGAGGAAGAACCTTCTGTTATGGCATGTTTCAAATGAATACAATGCAGGGCCATGTTACTGTGATTATTGCATAGATGATTTCAGAAAATGGTTGAGAGTGAGGTATAAAACATTAGATAATTTGAATAAAGCATGGTGGACGAGCTTCTGGAGTCATAGATTTACAGATTGGAATCAAATCTTTCCGTCTGATAATTCTATTTCAGGTCTTATGCTGGATTGGAAACGTTTTATAAGTGACCAAACTTTAGATTTTTTTAAATCTGAGATATCTGTCCTACGAGAAGAAACTCCGAATATCCCTATTACAACAAATTTTATGTTGCCAAATGTCGATTTGAATTATTGGAATTTTGCAAAATATGTTGATGTTATTTCTTGGGATAGTTATCCTCGATGGCATATTGGAGATAGAGAGTGGATGGAAGGTGTAAAAACTGCTTTTTTCCATGACATGCATCGTTCTTATAAAAAAGCTCCATTTATGATGATGGAATCAACACCAAGTGCAACAAACTGGCAGGGAATCAGTATTCCTAAAAAGCCCAACATGCATTTACTATCATCTTTGCAAGCAATTGCTCATGGTTCTAATACAGTGCAGTACTTTCAGTGGAGGCAGAGTAGAGGTGGAGAAGAAAAATTCCACAGTGCTGTTGTCAATCATTTAGGTGATGATAAAACACCGGTTTTTAAAGATGTTGTGGAAGTTGGAAAAAAGCTTGAGAATTTATCACAGATAGTTAATTGCAGAACAAACTCACAAGTTGCTATTATCTATGACTTAGAGAATGAATGGGCTCTATCTCTTGCTCAACTTCCACGAAGT
Source organism: Sphaerochaetaceae bacterium (assembly GCA_041595335.1). Lineage (GTDB taxonomy): Bacteria > Spirochaetota > Spirochaetia > Sphaerochaetales > Sphaerochaetaceae > Pleomorphochaeta. The sequence goes on along the minus strand of JBFHKM010000088.1, from coordinate 1,289 downwards.
CAAAAGAAATGTTATCAGGACAGATGTATTGCGCATTACAGAGCTCTTTGGAACTTGGGCATATCTTGTGATATCATTGATAGTTTGGATTCTCCGTTTGATAATTATAAATTAGTGGTTGCCCCTATGTTATATATGCTGAGAGATGGAGTCGCTGAAAAATTTATTAAGTTTGTAGAAAATGGCGGGACGTTAATTCTCACATATCTTACAGGACTTGTTAATGATAGTGATCTTTGTTTCCTTGGCGGTTTCCCTGGTAAGCTTAAAGAGTTAGCAGGAATAGTTGTAGAAGATACAGATGTTATTAGCAATCCTTTGAAGCAAAAAATCAAAGTTAAATGGAATGCTGATGATGAAAGGGAATATGATGTATTTCATTATGCGGATAGACTCAGAGTTAAGACTGCGGAAATTAAAGGTAAATATACTTTATCCAATATGGCAGATACAGCAGCAATAACGGAGAATAAATTTAAAAATGGTGTCACTTGGTATTTAGCAACCCGCATGGAGGATTCTTTTTATGACGATTTTTATAAAAAGTTAATTGTTGATTTAAATATTAAACAAAATATTATTTCAAATCTTCCTCAAGGTGTTACCTGTCAGAAGAGAAGTGATGAAGAAGGAGAATTCTATTTTATAATGAATTTTAATAAAGAATCAGTATCTTTAAATATTGAAGATAAAGAGCTTATTGATATTGATACTGATAGTAAAGTCATCAATAGCATACAGCTTCCTTCATATGGTATTAAGATACTTAAGAAGGCTATGTAAGCAATAAAACTTCGATAGCTATTAGACATGATACAATTTTTAATTTTCCTTTCCTGTCAAATTTTCAAAAAAATGACTTGATTGGAAAATTTTTTTAATCTTTAATTTACAATTCACTCATTAAAAAGTAATCAATATAAACTTTATATTTGTAATGTATTTGGAATCTGAGTATGTATTTAACAATAAATTAATATTATAATGATATTGATTGGATAATACTATTTATAATGATCTTGTAGGTATTTTCGGAGGAAGAAATGGATAAAACTTTAATATTGTACTATTCATTGGAAGGTAGCACTGAAAAAATTGCTAAGTATTTAGCAGAAGAACTCACTCTGGATATAGAGAGGGTAAGACCCAAAAAAGAAATCAAATCAAAAGGTTTCTTTAAATATGTAATTGGTGGTTATCAAGCAACAGCAAAGAGGAAACCCAAACTGAACCCTCTAGCTCATAATCTTGATGATTACTCAACAATTATAATTGGAAGTCCTGTATGG
>JBFHKM010000087.1:0-12630 GCA_041595335.1 Sphaerochaetaceae bacterium | reverse complement strand
TTGCAGTTTTCTATAAAATAATTGATAAGAATACCTGATAACCACTTAACAAATAAGAACTAAAACTTCCTCAAATACCAACTGCATATGATCAGGTATTCCCCTGATTAAATAAAAATATTTACCACACTTCTTTATTTATCGGTTAACGCAACAAATTTGAGAATTTGCTGTATTTTTGGGTAGCTTGATTCAATCTCTCAATTTCAAAATCATCAAGGAGAAGTCTGAAGCAGGGGTTGCTTAGGTATCTAATCAGAGTTTCCATATTGAAAAAAACATGATGAAATATTTTTATTTTTTGTATAACTTCACATCAAAGCCTTGAATGCACAGAGCTCATGTTTTCTTATAAAAAGGCTCCATTTAAAAAGACAATATTACTGAATTTTTATTGACAGATGTCAAAAATCATAGCGACCATTTAGGGTTCATTTAAAGCAGCAATAATGAGTGCAACTTAGCACAAATATATGCAAATTTTTTGCATTATAAAAAATCACTTTCTAATCACTTTATAAAAAAATCATCAAATAAAGGCTATAAATACTTATTTATTGATATAAATCTATGCAATTATTGTGCAACTTATGCAACATATTAGGAAAATATAAACCTTGACTTATGGGTTGAACACGTTATGATTGAAGAGTAATTATTTATTTTTTTGTGTTTGTTTACCAAACCAAAAGGAGGAAAAATGAAAAAATTATTAACAGCTGTTGTCATAGCAGCAATGCTCACTATCACACCTTGTTTTTCACAAGGAGCTAACGAAGGAGAGGCTAAAAAAAAGACTCTAAACATGTACACAGCTCTTGATTCAGAAGAAGCAAAATATTATTTGGATGCTTTTGAAAAAGAGACTGGAATTGAAGTCAATGAAGTTAGAATGAGTGCTGGTGAGGTTGCAGCAAGAATTGAGGCTGAAAGAAACAATCCTGGTGCTAGCATTTGGTTTGGTGGTTCAAACACTGATCACATAAGTGCTGCTTCCAAAGGTCTTCTTGAACCTTACAAACCAAATACATCTTTTGAATTGATCGATATTCTGCATGCACCTGATTATGAATGGTCTGGTTTCTATACAGGAATCATCGGTTTCTGCACAAACACAAATTACCTAAAGGAACACAATCTTGAAGCACCTACTTCATGGGCAGATCTATTGAAACCTGAATTCGAAGGTGAGATTGAGATGGCTTATCCATATACATCAGGAACTGCTTACACCACATTTGGTACCTTGATTGAACTTTATGGACTTGATGGCGCTCTTGATTGGTGGAAAAAATTTGATAAAAACATTCATCAATACACAAAATCAGGAACAGCTTGTATCGCAAGAGCTGGACTTGGCGAATGTGCAGTTGGTATTGGTTTCTCTCATGATATCCTAACTAAAGGTATACAGAATGGTTATCCTCTGGTTATGACTTTCCCTGAAGAAGGATCTGGTTATGAAGTTGGAGGTATCTCTCTTATCAAAGGTGGAAAAGAAACAGAAGAAGCTAAGATCTTCTTTGATTGGGTTTTCACAGTTGAAGCACAGAACCTTTTTGTAAAATACAACAGAATCCCTGTTAACCCAGATGCAACAGTTGCAGAAGGTGCAATCAAGTTGACAGATATCAATCTAGTTAACTATGACGCAATTGCACTTGGAGAGGCAAAAGAAGCAAATGTTAAAGCTTGGAGAGACACAATAGGAAAGTAATATTTCCATATCAATCTTAAAGCAACTCTGTATTTTCAGAGTTGCTTTTTAACTCAACCACAGGGAGGATGAGTGAATGCATAAAAGCAAAAAGGAAACCTTATCAGAAATAAAGAGGATTGCAAGAGAACCTTTTCTTCTGGTATCTATAATAGTTATTTTTTATCTTCTCATTGCATTTGTTATATTTCCAATATTTCAAGTACTTAAAACCAGTGTCAGTGTGGATGGGCATCTCAGCTTCGCCAATTTCACACAGGTTCTTACAAAATCATATTACATAAGACCTCTGATAAACAGTTTGGTTCTTGGTATTGTTACTGCAACAATAGGCACATTTTTCGGATTTGTATTTGCATATGCAATTACAAGAACACCTATGAAAGGGAAAAGAGCCTTCCGTCTGATAGCTACTTTTCCAATGGTATCACCTCCATTTGTAGTTGCACTTGCTTGTATTCTACTGTTTGGAAGAGCCGGTATATTTTCGGGATTTATAGGCAATATTTATGGATTAACTGGACTTGCTATAGTAGAAGTAATTGCCTATACACCAACCGCTTTCTTGGCTCTAGTTGGTATTCTGCAGGCAATTGATCCTGCATTAGAAGAAGCTGCATCAGATTGTGGTGCATCAAGAACAAAAGTGTTCAGAACTATAATACTTCCTCTTTCAACTCCTGGAGTTGTAAGTGCATGGCTTTTGGTTTTCATCCAATCTTTAGCAGATTTTGGAAACCCAATAATTCTATCAGGTGATTTCTCAGTTCTTTCTGTACAGGCCTACCTTCAAATCACCGGAATGTATGATATAGCTCGTGGTTCAACTCTAGCTATCATGCTTCTAGTTCCAACAGTTTTGGCTTTCTACATTCAGCGTTACCTACTTTCCAAAAAATCATATGTAACACTCACAGGAAAACCAACATCTGCAACAATTAAAAATCTTGAATGGTACATAAAAACCCCTATCTATTTCTTCTGCATATTCTTTGCAGCAGTTGTAGTTCTGTTCTACGGAATGGTTGTATGGGGATCCTTCCAAAAACTTTGGGGAGTTGATTCGACATTCACCTTAAATAACTACATAGATATGTGGGCTTCAGGAAAGGATTATATAAAAGACTCTCTGATTGTAGCTCTTATAGTCACTCCAATTACAGGTGTGCTCAGTATATTCATTGCTTATTTGAGTGCTAGAAAGGAATTCATTGGTAAGAATTTGATGGAGATTTCAGCTATGCTCACATTTGCAGTTCCTGGAACTGTAGTTGGTATTGGATACATCCTCGCTTTCAACAGTAAATCTTTCTTCATGCCAGTCTCTCTCACAGGAACAGCATTCATCATAATAACATTGCTTATATTCAGAAACCTTCCTGTTGGAATAAGAAATGGTATTGCAGCTCTAAATCAAATCGATCCTTCAATAGAAGAAGCTTCAATTGATCTTGGTGCAAGCAGTTCCACCACATTCAGACGTGTGACTCTTCCAATGATAACACCTGCCCTATTCTCATCACTTGCAAATAGTTTTGTTAAATCAATGACAGCTATCAGTGCAATTATATTTGTAGTATCAGGAAAATGGAATTTGATCACCGTAGCAATACTTGGTTACGTAGATAATTCACAATATGCACAGGCAGCTGCAATGAGTCTTCTTCTTGTAGGTATCGTTGTGATTGCATTGGGCCTCATTCGTTTGGTAACAAGCAAGATGGGACAAGGAATGAACTATTCAAATCTTGAAGGGGAAAATTAAAAAATGGATAATGAATTTTTAAAATTAGTAAAATTAAATAAGACATTTGGCAATGGAAGTCAAAAAGTCACAGCAGTAAACGATATAGATCTTGATGTAAGAGAAGGAGAGCTTGTAACATTGCTTGGCCCATCTGGTTGCGGAAAGACAACCACATTGAGAATGATTGCTGGATTTCAAACTCCAACAAGTGGTCATGTATATATCGACAGAGCTGAGATGGAGAACATTCCACCAAACAAAAGACCAACTTCAATGGTTTTTCAGAATTACGCACTGTTTCCACACATGAGTGTCAGACAGAACATCTCATACGGTCTTGAGATAAGACATCTATCTAAGACTGAGATCAATGAGAGAGTCGATAAGACCATGGAGAGCATTGGCTTGACGGGACTTGGAGATAGACAACCTAGAGAGTTATCTGGTGGACAGCAGCAGAGAGTCAGTCTTGCAAGAGCTATGATTTTGGAACCAAAAGTTCTTCTCTTTGATGAACCTCTCTCTAACTTAGATGCAAAACTTAAGGTATCAACAAGATTGGAAATCAGAAGAATACAGCAGCGTGTCGGAATAACATCTGTATATGTAACACACGATCAAGAGGAGGCAATGACCATTTCAGATCGAATTGTTGTTATGAAAAATGGCGTCATTCAGCAGGTTGCATCTCCCGTTGAGATTTATTCTCATCCAATAAATAGATTTGTTGCAGGTTTCATCGGAAAGGCCAACTTCATGAGAGGAAATATTACTGAAATCAATGGAGACTCCATGATGGTAAAAACACTCAGCAAGGTCGTCAAGGCCCCATACTGGAACAAGGATCTCAAAGTTGGGCAGGATGTAATAATTGTTGTCAGACCTGAATCTATATTGGTTCATGAAGCTGATGAGGACTCTGAAGGATTGCTTGATGGTAAAGTAATACATGCCGTATATTTTGGCTCTCAAATAATCTATGAAATTGAGCTCAAAGATAAATCAGTCATGAATGTTGAAATATCTGATCCTCAGGACAACATAAAATTCCAAGATGGAAGTGATGTTAAGATATCATTGAAATACAAGAGTCTTCATGTACTTCCTTTCGAGGAGAAAGTTGATAATGAATAATATTGTGCTCATTGGTCACATATCTCGAGATATCATGATTGATGTGAGAGGCCGAGAGGTAAAAGCCGTAGGCGGAGCTGTGATATATGCACAGGCCACTCTTTCAAAGAGTGGCACTGAATTCACAGTTATATCCAAACTTCCAAAAGATGAAACAGAACTCAGAGAAAAACTTCTGAATTCTGAGGTCAATTGGAAGATTGGGGAATCAAGCAATATGACTTCAATTAAAAATGTTTATTTAAGTGAGGATAAGGAAATCAGAGAGGTCACACTCATTTCTAAAGCAGATAGCTTCATTTTATCCGATATTGAGAGTGAGATGGCAGATATCTATTACTTTGCAGGTCTTTTCTATGGAGAGATTCCAGATAGTATGATTGAGCCTCTTTCAAAAAAAGGAAAGATTGCCCTTGATGCTCAGGGAGTGTTGAGAGCAAGCACCGAAGATGGAGATATCATCTTCAGAGATTGGGATAAAAAGAAAGAGTTGATGCCTTCAATTACATATTTGAAAGTTGATGCAGCAGAAGCTGAAGTTCTGACAAATATGAAAGATCGAGAGAGAGCAATCAGAGCTCTTTCAGATATGGGAGCGAAGGAAGTCATGCTGACTCACAACAAAGAAGTTATGCTGTTTGATGGCAAGACTCTTTATCGTGAGCCATACACCAACAAGAACAACAGTGGAAGAACTGGACGTGGAGATACAACATTCTCCTCATATCTTGCGTGGAGAGAGAATCATGGAATTGAGGAGTCTCTCAAATACTGCACAGCTCTGTGCAGCATAAAGATGGAGAGTCCTGGAGTATTCAATGGCAGTGTGGACGATGTACTCAAGAGAATGAACAGTTGATTTAGGTGCAGGATTCTCTGATGATGATCTTGCCTGTAACAACCATTCTGATTGGACCGCCTTCCTCCTCTCCTCCGTTTTTTATCAAATCAAGAAGTCTCTGGGCAGCAATTCTGCCCATCTGACTTGTTGGAATCTGAACAGTGGTCAGTGCAGGAGTTGAGAGAATTGCCCATGGAATATCATCAAAGCCTGTTATGCTGATGTTCTCAGGAATTTTGTAGGATTTGTTCTTGCAGGCATGCATGAAGCCAATAGCCATTGCATCATTTACAAATGTGATACCAATTTTTTCATCACGTTTTATCTTGATCAAATTGAAAGCTTCATGACCAAAATCGACTGTGGTATCTTCCATGGAGTAGATCTCAGTTTCCAAACCGCTATCACTCATTGCTTTCTTGTAGCCTCGCAGCCTCTCTTGGTTGTTGTACCAATATTCAGGACCTGTTACATGAATCACGCGTGATAGAGGCTTGCTTATGAGTCTCTTTGTGAGTTGATATTCATACTCGCCATCATCACAGATGACGCAGTCCACATGAGTTTGAGCTAGGTTGTTCTCAAGCAGAACAAAAGGAACGGAATATTTTTTCAGAGCTAAAATACTTTTAGAAGGAATTGATTGCCCTCTGATTATGAAGCCTGAAAAATCACCAGGAGAAATTGGAACTTTAGAAAAATCGACTTCATTATTTTCAAAATAGAGAGGTACAACAATGAAACCATTATCAATGAAGATATCTTGAAACTGTGAGAGGGTATATTTAAAGAACACCTGACTTCTTTCATCCTTTCTTCTTCTTGCAATAACACCTATGAATTTGGGTACAGCTTGAGGTGGGTTCTTATATTTACCACTGGAAACAATACCTTCTTTTTTTACAGCTGTAAAAACCATCTCTCTAGTTTTATCACTGATTCCTGGTTTGTCATTCAATACTCTAGATATTGTAGAAGTTGAAATATTCAATTTCTCAGATAGTTCTTTGATAGTCATAATTGCTCCTAAATATGAAATGCTTTTAAATTTTACTTTGATGCAAAAAACAAAAGCAACAACCATGCAATTATTGTGCAATCTTTTGTTTGAATTGTCAAACATAATACAAGTGATTATCAATCATTAGAAAATATAAATCTTTATTGATGAGATTTAGAAGGAGTTTAATTTATTACAGAGAAAAGATTTATTAATACTTTTCTAACATAATTTTAATTGATATTTGTAGAAAGGATACTACAATATTTCATAAGTTAGCATGCAAGAATAAAAATATTCTTGCATAACAAATTATTATGATTCATTTATAGGAGGTCTATAATGAAAAAACTTATTATCGCTCTAATGGCAGTATCACTGACCATTTGTACACTTACAGCACAGGGCTCAAACGAAAGTGCTTCAGGTAAAACCAAACTCACAATTGCAGGACGTGATGGAGCTTATGGAGAGGCTCTTCAATCAGCAGCTGATAAATATTCACAGATGCATCCTGATGTAGAATTTGAAATTCTAAAATTATCAGGTAGTGATCTATTTGAGAAATCAGTAATTGATATCAAAACAGGTACTGGAACTTATGATATTGTTTATATTGATGATACAAACATCACACAATTCCAGAAATCTGGTTGGTTAGAAGATCTTGAAGGTCTTGGCTACAAAACAGATTCTGACATGATTGCACCTGCAGTGAAACTTGGTCGTTTCCCTTATAAGGAAGCTGGTACTCTTGAAGCAGCTCCAATTGTTGGAAATGTAGTGCTGTTTGCTTACAGAAAGGACCTATTCACCAAATATGGTCACAGTGATCCTGTAACTTGGACACAGATTCTTGAAGGCGTCAAAGACATCAGTGAGAATGAAAGTGATGTTGATGGAGTTGTTTTCAGAGGCGTAAAAGGAAATCCAATTGTAACTGGCTTCATGCCTATATTCTGGGCTTTTGGAGCAAAAGTTCTTGATGAAGATGGCAATGCCACTCTCGACAATCAAAACACACTTGATGCTTTCAACTACTTCTTAGAATTGGCAAAATATGCTCCAATGGGTGTTTCAATGTATCAATCAACACAGGTTAAAGATGCAATCTATACTGGAACTGCAGCAGTTGCTTCAGAAGTATGGCCTGGTTGGATTGGTGATTTAGAGAATCCTGAGAAATCAAAAGTTGTTGGAAAAGTTGCTGTTGTAAAGAGTCCTGGAGAGAAAGTGAATGCTACATCAATGCTTGGTGTTTGGCTTGCTGCTATTCCAAAGAGCTCTAAGAACAAACAAGCTGCAGCTGATTTCCTTCAGTATCTAACAAGCTCTGAAGCTCAGACAATGATGGCTGAAGAAACAGGCGTTCCACCTACAAGAAAATCTGTATTTGAAAATGCAAGTTTGATTGAGAAATATCCTTGGTATCCAGCACAAGAGAATGCTCTTATAAATGGTGTTCCTCGTCCTAGATCCCCTCAATGGAAACAGATTGAAGATGAACTTGGTTCTGTTCTACAGAGAGCTTTGATTGGAGAACTGACAGCAGAACAAGCTGTTAAAGAAGCTCAATCTAAAGTCTCAGATATCGTAAATCAATAACACAACAACAGCAGAAGGGAGATTTTATCTCTCTTCTGCAATTGAGAGGTGAAAATGTCCAATAAACAACAGCGAAGTAATCATTTATTTTTTTATCTGCTTATACTTCCAACATTTTTAATTATTTGTCTGCTTACAATCTATCCTGTCATAAGGGTAATATCTCTTTCATTTTATAAATACAATTACATAAGTGATATGAATCCAACATTTGTTGGATTATCAAATTATGTAAAAACACTCAAAGATGGTCTTTTTAGACAGTCCTGCATCAACACTCTTGTGTTCTGTTTCATGGCAACTTTTTTTGAAGTTGGATTGGGACTTGTTCTTGCACTGATATTTCAACAGAACTTTGCGTTCAAAAAATCGTTCATGACAATTGCAATATTTCCAATGATGCTATCGACAATGGTAATCTGTGCTGTATGGAGAATCATGTATCACTACGATATTGGTCTATTTAACTATGTACTGAGCTCTCTCAACCTGAGTAAAGTTGGATGGCTTGTAAATCCAAATAAGGCCCTCATGTCTGTCGCAATAGTAGATATATGGCAGTGGACTCCTTTCTGTTTTCTTCTCTCTCAGGCTGCTATAGCATCAATCAGCAAGAACATATATGAGGCTGCCAGAATTGATGGAGCACCATATTGGAAGATAGTGACAAAAATCACTCTTCCAATAATAAAATCACAGCTTTTTCTTTTGATAATGCTCAGAACAATTGATACCTTCAAGATATACAGCAAGATATATGCTCTGACTCTAGGAGGACCTGGCAATGCAACAGAAACTCTTTCCTACTACATATACAGACAGGGATTCTCTTATTTCAATATGGGAATTGCCTCATCTGCATCAATTCTAACTCTTTTTATAGTAACAATAATTTCCATAGTATATATAAAGAACGTAATGAGTGGAGATAACGCATGATGAAAAACAAAACACCAATACAGAACATACTTTTCACAATAATGGTTGTCTTTGTGATGTTGATAACTCTATTTCCAATATATTGGATTTTAGCCACATCTCTCAAAGGCCCTCTTGAAGTTGTATCACCAATTCCAACCATGTTCCCACATGCTTTCACACTGGTAAACTTCACAGAAGTTCTTAAATCTGGATTCATTCACAACCTATTCAACAGTTTGATAGTCACATGTCTATCAACAGTTCTATCTCTTGCTCTGGCTTTTTGCACATCATATGCTCTCAGCAGATACAAATTTCCATTCAAATTCAACGTGATCTTCCTTGTTTGGATCTTGGTGATCAAGATTCTGCCTCCTGTAGTTCTGGCAATACCTCTCTACACAATGCTCAACAAATTGAGGTTGATAAACCATCTGACTGCACTTGTGATTGTATATCAGATATACACACTGCCCTACTGTGTTTGGATGATATTTGGATTTTTGAAAGTTGTTCCTCGAGAATATGAAGAAGCAGCTTACATAGATGGAGCAAGCAAATCATATACAATGTTCAAGATAGTTCTTCCGCTTGTCAGAGCTGGCTTGATAGCTACATCCATCTTTGCTGCAATAACAGCATGGGATGAGTTCCTATTTGCACTTCTTTTCATAAGAAGTCCAGAAAAACAGACTCTTCCTTTGGTGATTGCAAGCTACATTGGTGAGTATGAGACTCTCTGGGGACAGCTGATGTCCATAGGACTTCTCACCTGCATTCCTATGCTGCTGTTCACAAACAGAGTATACAAATATTACACACAGGGATTCTCAATGAGTCTCAAATAAAATGGTGATGTGTGGTACATGCAAGAGAGCAATCTTCTTTCCAAATTTTGGATTGAAGATTGCTCTCTTTTTGTATGAATCAATAGATTTGAATGTCTCTACAGAATCTCGATTCTATAGATCATCAATCAAAGCTGAGCTCTTAGCATACGCTGTGCTCTTTGCTTCAAAGAAATCAGTTTTGATATGATTTGCATTTGAATACTGACTTACCCAATGCATTGTATCAGGTTCGCTCTCATGACCCTCATAAAGTTTTTCAAATCCAAGCTGAGTGGCTCTGAGGTTTCCCAAGTATTGAATGTAATCAGTCACCATCTGTTTGTTAAGACCAGCAATATTATCACCGATAACATAGTGACCCCATTCAATCTCCATCTCACAGCCTTCCTTGATCATTTCTCTGTAAGATTTTACAAGGTCCTCTGTGAACATCTGAGGCTCCTCTTTCTGCATCTCAAGAAGAATGGACCTGAACAACCACAGATGAGTGTTCTCATCTCTGTTGATGTATCTTATCTCCTGAACAGAACCAGGCATCTTGCTGTTTCGTCCAAGATTGTAGAAGAACATGAATCCAGAATAGAAATAGACACCTTCAAGAATATAATTTGCAACCATTGTTTTGACAAGACTCTTCAGGTTTGGCTTCTCCTGGAACTCATTATATAAAGAACCAATGAATCGATTTCGTTTGAGCAGATGCTCATCGTTCTTCCACTGATATAGAATCTCTGTTCTCTCATCCGGAGCGCAGATTGTATCTAACATGTAACCATAGCTCTGTGAATGAACAGCTTCCTGAAAGGCCTGTATTGTCAGACAAAGATTGACCTCATTAGCTGTAATGTAATTGCTTACATTTGGTAAATTAGCCGTCTGAACACTGTCTAAGAAGATCAAGAAACTCAAAACTTTATCATAGGCTTCTTTTTCATATTTATCCAAAACTCTGTAGTCCTGAACATCAGAGTTCATGTTGATCTCTTCTGGAACCCAGAAGTTATTCATAGCTTGTCTGTACCAATCACTGACCCAACCATATTTGATGTTGTTGAAGTCATTCAAATTGGTGGTGTTACCACCAACCATCTTTCTTTTATCCAATGTGATATCACCATGTTCGTTGAACATTGGTCTTCTCACCAACTTATTATCTTCCATATTTAAACTCCTTTTTTATGAACTGCAGGATGCACATTCCTCTACTTCCAAAGCCTGACTTCTTAGGTAGTAAATTGTTTTAACATTGTTCTTATAAGCTTCTAAATATAGATTTAGAATGGTTCTGAATGTCATTTCATTTGTGATATAAATATTCAAACTCATTGCTTGATCTATATGTCTCTGTCTGATTCCACTGGCTTTAATGCTCCAGCTTTGATCTATCTGATGTGCTGCTTTGTAGTACCAGAATGTATTTGGATTCAATTCAGGGGCAACACGAGGGATGATCATGTGTTTCTTCTCTTCTAAAAAGAACTTACTCATGATTGGATCCAAACCTGCTGTTGTACCTATCAAAATACTTGTGCTGCTTGTTGGAGCAATAGCCATCAGATAGGCATTTCTTATCCCATTTTTATGAACTTCAGCCTGTAAAGTGGACCACCTATCACCAGTGTAGTTTCTTCTTTCAAAGTACTTTCCACTCTGCCATTCACTGCCATCAAAATACTTGTAGCTGCCTTTCTCTTTGCTTATGTTCATGCTCGCTTTAATTGCACTGTAGTTGATTCTCTCAAATACCTCATCAGTGTAATCAAGATGAGCTTGGCTCTCCCAACTTATCTTATGCTTTGCAAGCATATGATGATAACCACTGACACCAAGACCAATTGATCTGTACTGCTGATTGGTTATTTGGGCATATGGAACTGGATACATGTTCAAATCGATGACATTATCTAAAGCTCGTACTGCACTTTGAACTGTATCATCAATATCATCTGCATCATCAGTATCAATATTTCCCAGAGCTAAAGATGCCAAATTACATACAACAAACTCTCCAGGTTTTGTGGTCTCTACAATGATCTCATCTCCATCCTCACTGACAATTTTATTGCTTACAAATTCAATTTCCTTCATGTTCTGAGCAATTTCAGTACATAAGTTTGAGCAATAGATCATTCCCTGATGTTTGTTAGGATTTGCTTCATTTACAATATCTCTGTTGAAGGTGAATGGAGTTCCTGTCTCAATTGCAGATTTCAAGATCATTCGAATCAAATCTTTTACAATGATTGTTCTCTTTTCAATCTTGGAATCTTTAACACAGCTCTTGTATCTCTCTTCCCATTCCTTACCATAGTAATCTTCTAGATGATAACCTTTCGCCTGATAGATCTCATGTGGACACATGAGGTACCAAGTTCCATCGATATCATGTTCAACCATCTCCCAAAAGAGATTTGGATAGCAGACAGCAGGAAATACATCATGTGCCTTCATTCTGTCATCACCATTGTTGGTCTTCAACTGCAAGAACTCTGGTAAATCTTTATGCCAAGCATCAAGATAAACAGCAACAGCTCCCTGTCTGACACCCAACTGATCAACAGCAACTGCTGTATCATTAGCCAGTTTGATCCATCTTATAATTCCACCAGCAATTCCTTTGAACTCTCTTATGGAAGATCCAACAGCTCGTACCTTACCAAAATACATTCCCATGCCACCACCAAATTTGCTTACCTTAGCAAAATTATCAAGTGATCTATAAATACCATCCAAAGAATCTGGTACAGTATCAATAAAACATGATGAAAGCTGATGATATGGCTTTCTTGCGTTGCTCATTGTAGGAGTTGCCAT
>JBFHKM010000086.1:0-12868 GCA_041595335.1 Sphaerochaetaceae bacterium | reverse complement strand
GTATTTTTAGCACAAGGAATGCTTCTCAGATACGCAGATGAGAAGTTTGGATATGTGCATTCCTGCAAAGCCTTCCCTATATCAGATGTCAGCATCAACTTGTAGAGAAAACTCAAAATTTAAATTCTAAGAGGAGAACATCATGTTATTTTTTGAATCTCAGCCTGTTACTAACTGGCTAATGTTGTTTGTTGTATTTGGAGTTCTGCTGCTTCTCAATGAAGTATGCCGCAGAACTAAAATTGGAGGAATCTTCCTTCTTGTTGTGCTTCCATTGTTTTTGACTGTATTTGTTTGGCCTAAAACAACAAAGGGAACCAGTGTTGATGACTGGTTTCACTTTGCAAAGGTCTACTCGTCATTAGCAGGTTGTATTGGTTTCTTCCTTATAAGACATATTGAAGGCGCTGTAAAGAAAAAATGGGTTTTAATTTTCCCTCCATTGATTCTTGCAGTCAATATTCTTGAAGCTGTAGTCAGAGACTTTGAAGTTGGCGGTCTTGGTTTGAGTGCTCAAATATTTGAGGGCATGATGACAACAAGTGGTCCATGGAACTACATGAACGGTATTGCTGGTATCTTGAATATCATAACAATAACCGGTTGGTTTGGTATTGTAATAAGCTCATCAAAGAGCAAAGACATGCTTTGGCCTGATATGTGTTGGTTCTGGATTGTTGCATATGATCTTTGGAACTTTGCCTATACTTATAACTGCCTTGGTGATCATGCTTGGTACTGTGGTGTTGCTTTATTGCTCGCACCTACATTTGCAGCATTCACATTCAAGAAGGGTGCATGGCTTCAACACCGTGCTCAGACATTGGCTTTCTGGTGTATGTTTGCAATGACCTATCCTGCATTCATAGATGAATCGCAGTTTGCTGTGCATGCATCACAGAACCCTGCAGCACTCATGCTTGCAAGTGTTCTATCTCTTGTTGCAAACATTGCAGTTGCTGTTTACTTGGTTTACAAAGTTGTCAAGACAAAGAGAAATCCTTATGCAGGTGAGTTATATACAGATCTCTCTTGCTATAAAGAAGTTGCAAAAGATGCATTGCCTCTCTAGTAGGAAAAAAGTATCTAAAACTACTTCAAAATAATATCAAAACAGTTGAAATCTCTGATGAGGCTCCTCTTGGAACCTGTCAGGGATTTCACTTATTTTTAGAGCACAGATTGTCTTATTTCTTGAGTCATTTTTATCTGTCTTTATATCTTCTATATTTTGTTTTGTTTGGTTTGATGCAATTTTTAAAAACGTATAAAAGTTGTATGTGATTTGAAACTGAGTTATTTTACCAAACCCATACAGATCTTAGGAATTGAGAGTGTGATTGGTGAATTGATTTTCCTCTCAAAAAGTATGATAAATCCAATAAGTTGTAAAAAAAAGATAAAAATAAATATAAATGCAATATAAATATTTCTATAATAAGAAAATAAATAAAAAAAATAATGAGAAAATATTATCAGTAAACAATCTATAAATATCCTTACAAAGACTTTAGATTGGGTATTTATGTGATTCGACCTGAGTTGAAAAACTGTCATGCTGCAAGATTATTGCATTATTTTCACCCTAACTGAACCTTTGTTTATTCTTGTAATTTACTTATAATTATACTATTCTAGTTATGTTATAAAAAACGTTGTTCTAGAATTTTAAGCAAAGGCGAAATATATATGAAATTTACTGAATTACCTTTCGATGAAAAAGTATTGAAAGGAATTGAAGAAGCAGGATTTACAAGCTGTACTACCGTACAGGAAAAAGTTCTGCCAGTTGCATTGAATGGATGCGACTTAATGGTACAGTCCAAAACCGGCTCAGGTAAAACTGCTGTTTATGTACTGACTGTTTTACAGAGCATTGCAAAAAGCATTGCAGAAGGAAAGAAATCACCTAAAGCATTGATTGTAGCTCCAACCCGTGAATTAGCAGTTCAAATCGAGCAAGACACCAAAGTTTTAGCAGCAGGATTTGATAAAGTTACTGTTGGTGCCTTTTATGGTGGTGTGGGTTATGAGAAGCAAGATAAACTTGTTCAATCAGGCTGTGATATCTATGTAGGTACTCCAGGTCGACTGTTGGACTTTGAAAAAGGTCGAAAGATTGATTTTAGAGACTTTGATATGTTTATTCTTGATGAAGCTGATAGAATGTTTGATATGGGATTCTATCCTGATGTTCAAAAGATGTTCTCTCTGTTATCCCCTAAAGAAAAACGACAGACAATGTTATTCTCAGCTACATTAAGCACAAAAGTTAGAAATCTCGCATGGCAGTACATGAATGAACCAGAAGAAATTGAAGTTCAACCAGAAGAAATTACAGTTAAAAAAATAACTCAGGAACTTTATCACATTGCAAAAGCTGATAAATTCAACTTATTCCTTCAATTGATGGTAAGAGAGAATCCTGAAAATGCACTTGTATTCACAAATACAAAAGCAAGAGCAGTAGAAGTTTCAAAACGTTTGTCTCTAAACGGTTTTACAGCTCAATATTTGATGGGGGATATGCCTCAATCAAAAAGACTTCAGACCATCAACAAGATGAAAGAAGGCAAATTAAAGTTCTTAGTAGCAACTGATGTTGCAGCTCGTGGACTGCAGATTGACGATCTAGAACTAGTTATCAACTACGATATTCCAGAAGATTTTGAATCATATGTACATAGAATTGGAAGAACAGCTCGTGCTGGTAAGACCGGTAAGGCTATAACTCTTGCATGTGAAGAATTCATTTATGGACTTGAGCCAATTGAAACTTACATAGGAATGAAGATTCCTGTAATCTGGCCTGAGGAAGGTGAACTTCCTGAAGTAGATGATAAGAGTAAGGGCAAATCTTTCAGAGATCTAGTCAGTCAAAAAGAATATGCTTCTAAAAAGCCTCAGGGCGGAAGAAGAAATTCAAGCGACAGTCGTGGTGGCAAATCTTCTTACAACAGAGAAGGCAGAAGACGCAGCGAGAATACAGGTCGCAGAAAAGAAGGTAGAGACAGCAGACCTGATAACAGACCTAATGGCCCAAGAAAACCTTATAAGAAAGACTACAGCAAAGATAACAGTCAATCTTACAAGAGAACTCCTAGAGCTAAAAATGCCAAGAGCTACGAAGAAGTTCAGCTCATGAGTCTTGATGAAAGACTTGCTTATTATAAAAAGCAGTATGGCGGAACAGATGTAAGCAGCACACCTAAAAAGAAAAAACCAGGTGCACCAATGCAGAATGCTCAAAAGCCATCCAAAACTTTCAATAAAGATGAGAGACCTTCTGTCAAGGTAGGCACCAAAGCAAAACCAAACAGCAGAAAGAAACCTTATAATGGTGGCAACAAGAACTCAAAACCATCATACAATAAGAATGAAGCTCCTTCTAAAAAACCTCAAAGTAAGAAGCCTTCAAATCCAAACGCTAAGGCAGCTCCTAAAAAGAGCGCTCCAAAAGCTAAAGCTCAAGCACCGGTAAATACCAATGCACAGAGCGCAGCTAAAAAGCAGCCTAAGAAGAAAGGATTGCTTGCTAGAATCTTTAAAAAGTAACAATTAAGTAAATAGTCTTATTCTTTTTGGATAAGACTATTTAATTTATATGAGATTTGTAATATCTTTTATTGAGTAACATTCTATAAAGACACAACGGAGCACGTTATGAAATATATTCATTTCTTTTTTGCATTTTTAATTTTTACTGTTGAAGCGATCTTCACATATGTATTCTGTTTTTTCCCTGCATTCATCTTGAGAATATTTGGAGCTAAAGAAAAATCAGTCAGACTTTATAAAAAGTATGCACATGGACTCACTAAATCAGCACTGTTCTTATTGGGTGCAAAAGTTCATGTAACTGGAAAAGAAAATCTACCAGCCGATTATCACAATGTTGCTTTTGTATCAAATCACCAGAGCTTGCTTGATATTGTTACTTATTATGCAGCTTTGAATATCTCTCCAGTTCCTATCGCAAAGAAAGAAGTTGTTCACATGCCTTTTGTAAGACATTTCGTTTTTGGATTGAACAGTATCCTCATCGACAGAAAGAGTCCTAAATCATCCATCAAAGCAATTCATGATGCTACTGAAAGATTGAAACAGGGTGAGGAATGCATAATCTTCCCAGAAGGAACACGTTCAAAGAATTACCAAATCGGTGAGTTAAAAGCAGGATCTTATAAGATGGCTTTGAGAGCGAACAGCACATTGATTCCACTTGTTATCAACGGAAGTAGAAAGGCTTTGGAAGATAAACAGGGATGGCATCGCTACAATGTTTATGTGAAAGTATTGAAACCAGTTGAACTTAAAGATCTTGATAAAGATCAGAAGAAAGAAGTGGCAGAGACTGTATCTCAAAGAATTCGTGAAGCTTATACAGAGTTACCTGCACTGACTGCAAAACACAGATAAATGGACTGCATCAAAATCTCCACTCTTTCTTTTAAATATAAGAGTTGGGTGGCAAAAAAGAATCCACCAATCTTTACTGATTTGAATATCAATGTGAAGAAAGGTGACAAGCTTCTGATTCTATCCAAACCAGAGGGTGGTAAAACAACATTTTCTAGAATATTGAACTCTTTGATCCCAAAATTTATTGATGGAGATCTCTCAGGCAATGTAATCGTCAATGATAAAGACGTGAGCAAGCTGGAGCCATATGAATTGATCAAAGACATCTGTTATGTATCACAGAATCCTCTTGAGATGTTTGTGAGCACCACCTGTGAGAACGAAGTAGCATTTCCTTTGGAATCTCTTGGAATTGACCAGAAGACAATACAGAGCACTGTTAAAAAGTCCCTCACCAAGTGGGGCTTGATAAATTATGCCAAGGCAAGTCCTTTTGAACTCTCTGGTGGTGAGAGAAAGAGACTTCTTCTCGCTGTATCTGATGCAATAGATCCATCCATCTATATTCTAGATGAATCTTTTGATGATCTTGATAAGAGATGGCGTGATTTTCTAGCAGAAGAGATCAAAAAAACTGATAGAACCGTAATCACACTCAGTGCAAGATATCTGACTCAATTTGAAGATGTATTTGATGATATAAAAATATTGGAGAATGGAAACTTCAGAGAGGCAAAGAGAGATGAAGCAATTGATTTGTTCACTCATGGTGATATCAAATCATACTTGAGAGATTCAACATTGCTGAATAGCCTTGATGAGAGAGTGAAGAGCTATGATGGAAGCATTCAAGAGATAAAAGTTGAGAATCTAAAAGCTGTAAGAAGAAGAGAGTCAATCAAAGATGAGAGACCCTTCAAAATGAACTGCAAAGATTTTTATGTTAAAAGCTGTGAGGTGGTCAGACTCATCGGAAGCAATGGCTCTGGTAAGAGCACATTCTCCCGCATGCTGTGTGGTCTAGATAAATTTGACGAGGGCAGCATCCTTCTGAATAAAAAGAGTGCACTTGATCAGAGACTTCAAGCTAATGTGGGATATCTGTTTCAGAACCCAGATTATCAAATATTTCTTCCAACGGTCTATGAAGAGCTATCTTGGGGACTCGTCAATTCAGGAAAATATTCAAATAAAGTCATAAAAGAGAAAGTTGAGAGCTGTGCCAAACTGTTCTCCTTGGATGTAAGTGACACTCCAACCACAATGAGCTTTGCACTCAGAAAGAAACTTCAGGCAGCAGTTTACTATCTGCTTGATAGACCTTTCTTGATTCTTGATGAGCTTGATGGTGCAATGAGCTATGATGATGCTTATTTCATCATAAGTGAGTTGAGTAAGAAGGGATGTGCCTTGATAATAATCACACATGATGAAGATTTTGCAAAAGAGATCTCAGATAAAACATACTATGTAGACCATGGTACCATGGAGGCACTTCATGAACGCTAGTATCTACAAAGAAGGACAGGGCCCTCTATATAAATTGGATCCAAGATCAAAGGTCGCTCTCACATTGTATGTCTGCATCTTTGTGTTTTTGCCTGTAAATTTCTACGTCATAGCATCTCTTGGTATCCTGTCCATTGCTGTATCTCTATTTTCTATTGGAAGAAAGAACACCAAAAACATATTCTACTCAGTGTTACCTATGCTCATAATAATGCTTCTGTTCTCACCTCTATATGATAGAGGAGGAACTCCTCTGTGGGTTCAAGGAAGCACTCTTATTCTGACAGAAGAGGGACTTCTTCAGAGTCTTCTTCTTGATTTCAGATTTCTGACAATAACATTTGCATGCTCACTTCTGTTCACAACAACAAAGATGGATGAATTCATACTTGCTCTGCAGAAATTTCATCTGCCATACAAAGCTTGTCTTACAATATCCCTTGTATTCAGGTCCATTCCTGATATCTTTGATTCATTCAATGAGATCATAGATTCTCACAAATTGAGACGAGGAGCAGACAACAGGACAAACAAAAAGATGAGAAATAGAATAAGAAATCTTGGTCCAACGTTGACCAGTGCTCTGGTTGTATCTTTGAGATCAATTCCAACTCTTGCAATGAGTCTTGAAGCTCGAGGGTATGGATTGAACCGAAAGCGATCAAATTTCCACTCTCTCAGTGATTACAGACATCATGTGCTCTACAGCATATCTTTCTTTGTTGTATTTGCAGTTCTGTTCTTCCTGTTCAGAAATTAAATATAACTCTCAAATTTAAAAACAGAGAAGCACTCTTCATAAAAAAAGAGTGCTCATCTATTTCAGTGTCTTTTAATTTGCTTTCAAGACTCCATCTTTCATGGACCTGGCGAACTCAGCAACCTCATCAACACAGTCTCTTCCATATCTCTCAACTATCTTGACAATTGCAGAACCAACTATGGCCCCATCTGAAATTCTTGCCATGGCCTCAGCTTGCTCGGGATTGCTTATTCCAAAACCAATTGCACATGGTAGATCTGCTCTGACTGATCTCACGGTATCAATCAGATCTTTCAAGTTACCGCTGAAATTGCTTCTCTCTCCTGTAACACCAAGAGATGAGACACAGTAGATGAAACCTTTAGCTTCCTTTGCAATCATGGTGACTCTATTTTTGGAAGTTGGAGCTATCATGGAGATAAGATCTATACTGTGCTTTGATAGCACACTCTCAAATTCTCTCTTCTCTTCAAAAGGAACATCTGGAAGAATTAGAGCATCTATTCCAACTTTTTCAGCATTGATTGCAAACCTCTCTATTCCATAGCTGAATATAACATTCGCGTAGGTCATGAATGCCATTGGTATCCCAGTTGTCTCTCTAACTTTTCTTACAAGAGAGAATACATCATCTGTAGAGATACCATTTTTTAGAGCTCTCTCACTGGCGCTCATGATCACCGGTCCCTCTGCTGTTGGATCTGAAAAAGGAATGCCGAGTTCAATTAGATCACATCCCGCTTCATCAAGTGCATAGATGAGCTTCTCCGTTGTATCAAGATCAGGATCTCCAACGGTTATGAAGGGGATGAAGGCCTTTCCATTTTTAAATACCTCATTTATCTTATTCATTGATCTCTTCTCCTCTGTACTTTGCAATTGATACACAGTCTTTATCCCCTCTGCCTGAAAGATTTACCACTATGATTTGGTCCTTCTTCATCGTTGGTGCAAGCATCATGGCATATGCCACTGCATGTGAGCTCTCTATTGCAGGTATTATTCCTTCCATCTTTGATAGATATTCAAATGCCTTGACTGCCATCTCATCTGTTATTGGATAGTACTCAGCTCTTCCAATATCCTTGAGATTTGCATGCTCTGGTCCAATTCCTGGATAATCCAATCCTGCAGATATTGAGTAAACTGGAGTTATCTGACCATAATCATCCTGGCAGAAGTAACTCTTCATTCCATGGAATATTCCAAGCTTTCCAACGGTTATTGTTGCAGCTGTTTTATCTGTATCAGCTCCAAGACCTGCTGCTTCCAATCCTATCAATCTCACACTGCTATCATCTATGAAATTGTAGAAAGCACCTATTGCATTTGATCCACCTCCAACACATGCAAGAACAGCATCTGGAAGTTTTCCCTCTTTCTCAAGTATCTGCTCTTTGATCTCTTTTGAGATAACAGATTGAAAGTCTCTTACAATAGTTGGGAATGGGTGAGGTCCCATGACACTGCCAAGAACATAGTGAGTGTCACTGATTCTGTTTGTCCACTCCCTCATTGTCTGCGATACCGCATCTTTCAACGTGGCTGTTCCTGTTGTAACACTGTTAACTTTTGCACCAAGAAGTCTCATCTTGTAGACATTCAGAGATTGCCTGATTATATCTTCCTGTCCCATGAATATCTCACATTCGAGTCCCATCAGAGCTGCAACAGTTGCAGTTGCAACTCCGTGCTGTCCAGCTCCAGTTTCAGCAATGACTCTTGTCTTGTTCATTCTTTTTGCAAGCAGGCACTGTCCAATTACATTGTTGATTTTATGGGCACCAGTGTGGTTGAGATCCTCTCTCTTAAGATAAATCTTTGCACCACCGAGATCCTCACTCATATGCTTTGCATAGTAAAGACGAGATGGACGACCTGCATATTCGTTGAGCAGATAGTTCAACTCACATTTGAACTTCTCATCATCTTTATATCTGTCGTATGCCTCTTCCAATTCAATAACAGCATTCATCAGAGTCTCTGGTACGTACTGCCCACCATGTATTCCAAAATGTCCCTTACTCATGATTATCTCCATTGAGAGAGTCAAGTTTCTCTTTGATCTCTCTCATCTTATCTAAATTTTTAAATCCATCGACTTCAACACTGCTGCTGAGGTCAAAGGAATATGGATGAAAAATTCTATAGGCCTCTTCAATGTTGTCTATATTT
Source organism: Sphaerochaetaceae bacterium (assembly GCA_041595335.1). Lineage (GTDB taxonomy): Bacteria > Spirochaetota > Spirochaetia > Sphaerochaetales > Sphaerochaetaceae > Pleomorphochaeta. The sequence continues at coordinate 4,059 of JBFHKM010000086.1, read as the reverse complement.
ATTCCACCGGCCACAAACAGTGGTTTTGTTGAATTTACAGTTCTTCTCCAATCGAAAGTCTTGCCACTTCCAGAACCACTGTCGAGGAGATAGAAATCTGCATCAGGGTACTCATTGAGAGAATCCTCATTCAAATTCATCTTGATGGCTTTTATGATCTGAACATCAACTCTCTTCTTTATGTTCTGTATGTAAGAGTTGCTCTCACTTCCATGAAGTTGAATACAATCAACAGCACCACAAGTAACTGCCCTCACAACATTGTCCTCACTCTCATCAACAAAGACACCGACAACTTTGATGTTTGAGTTTAGATTTTCCCTCAACTCAATTGCAGTTTCAATTCTCACCTGACGTCTGCTCTTTGCAAATACAAAACCGATGTAGGTCGGATTGATCTCATTTACCATCTCAATATCTTCTTTTCGCCTGAGTCCGCATATCTTCAGTTCTGTCTTCATATGCTCTGTCCTTTCAAAGATGAAAGAAGCTCTTTCTTCGAAGATGACCTCATGAAAGACTCTCCGATGAGGACCGCATCAACATTCATATCTTGAGCTCTTATTATGTCCTCTCGTTTTGAATATCCACTCTCACTCACCATAATCTTGCATTCAGGAATAAACTTTCTCATTCTCTCTGAGTTGCTGAAATCGACATTGAAAGTCTTGAGGTCTCTGTTGTTGATGCCAATGATTCTAGCATCAATTTCCAGAGCCATTTCAACTTCCTCTCTGTTATGAGCCTCACATAGAACATCCAATCCAAGTTTGGTTGCCTCACCATAAAAAAGCTCAAGAGTCTTTTTATCAAGAAGAGCACATATCAGAAGCACTGCAGATGCACCAATGACTTTGGCCTCATGTATCTGATAGCTATCTATTATGAAATCTTTTCTTAGCAGAGGAGTTGATACCTCCTTGCTTATTGCCTTCAAATAATCAGGACTTCCTAGAAAGTAATCAGTTTCCGTTAGAACAGAGATTGCATCAATTCCAATCTCTTCATACTCTCTGGCTGTCTTCACAGGATTGAAATCCTTGCTTATGAGACCTTTAGAGGGGGATGCCTTTTTGACCTCAGCTATGAAAGAGATACCTGGTTTTGATAGAGCTCTGAAAAATGGAAAAGTATTTGAAGGGGAAAGAGTGTATGCCATCTCTTTCATGCTATCTCTTTGAAGATTGTCAATTGAAGTCAACTTCTTTCTGGTGTTATCTGCAATATCATCCAAAATCATATCACACCTCGTTTGTTGCAGTTATCATCTCATTCAATTTTGAAAGAGCCTTGCCGCTGTCGATTGCATCTTCAACCTCTTCGATAGCTTGGGCGAGTGAGATATCCTCTCGTGCAATGTAGAGAGCAGCTGCACTGTTCAATACAACAGTATCTCGTTTGGGACCTCTTTTCCCATTGAATATATCTCTGACAATTTTTGCATTTTCTTCTGGAGTACCACCTACAAGATCTTCTTTCTTGCACAGATCAAAACCCAATTCTCTTGGATCTATCTCATAGTTCTTTACCCATCCATCACGAATCTCACATACCTTTGTCTTTCCAACAAGAGATATCTCATCAAGACCTTCAAGTCCATAAACAACGAGTCCTCTTTCAACACCAAGATTCAAAAGTACCTGAGCAAGTGGTTCAACAAGAGATTCATCATAAACACCCATGAGTTGATATGATGCACCTGCAGGATTTGATAGTGGACCCAATATGTTGAAGATTGTTCTGATTGATAGTTCCTTTCTAACTGGAGCTACAAATCGCATTGCGGAGTGATACTTCTGTGCAAAAAGGAAGCATATGCCAATTTCATCAAGAACCTCTTTAGCTCTTTCAGGCTCCAGATCTATTTTGACACCAAGCTGCTCAAGAACATCCGCTGCACCACATTTGCTTGTTGCGGCTCTATTTCCGTGTTTTGCTACAGGAACACCACATGATGCTATAACAATTGAAGATGTTGTTGAGATATTGAAGGAGTTTGAGTGATCTCCTCCAGTTCCTACAATCTCAAGAACTTTCAGATCATTGAGAAGTTTGAGAGCATGCTGTCTCATGATTTTGGCAGATGCTGTTATCTCCTCGATAGATTCACCTTTCATTGATAGGGCTATCAAATAAGCACCAATTTGAAGGTTGCTGGCTTTGCCACTCATGATCTCATCCATAACACACTCTGCTGTGTTTGCATCCAAGTCTTCTTTCTTTGTAAGTTTTATTATTGCTTCTTTAATCATCTCTCTCTCCAAATAAAAAATTATTGATTATTTCATATCCATGTTCTGTCAGTATTGATTCTGGGTGAAATTGAAGTCCTACAACTTTATTTATTGGATCTTCAACTGCCATGACCTCTCCTGTATTTTCAACCTTGGCTGTTACAGTCAAAGTATCAGGTAGAGTGCTTTCCACTACAGATAGACTGTGATAGCGTCCTACAGTCAGCGGACTTTCAATTCCTTTGAAAACTGAAAGTGGATTGAGTTCTGCTTTTGAACTTTTTCCATGCATGAGACATGGAGAGTGATCAACTGTAGCTCCATATGCAGTGCATATGGCTTGGTGTCCAAGACATACTCCTAGAATTGGATATTTCCCTTTCAGCTGCTTGACAATTGAAACACATATACCTGCATCTTCAGGTCTACCAGGACCTGGAGATAGCACGATTGCTTCTGGATTCATATTTACAATATCTTCGATTGTGATCATATCATTTCTGAATGTTTTTATATCTGGATTTATCTGTCCAATAAGTTGGTAAAGGTTGTAGCTAAAGCTATCATAGTTATCAATCAATAGAATCATCTACTTATCCTCCAATGCATTTATCACAGCTTTTGCTTTGTTGATGCACTCTACATATTCATTTTCAGGAACTGAGTCAGCAACTATGCCAGCACCACTTCTCACATATACATTTCCATTTTTCTTGAAAGCCAAACGAATTGCGATGCATGTATCAAGTCCTCCATTGAAGGAGAGGTAACCTATGGCTCCTCCATAGACACCACGTCTGTTGTTCTCAAGCTCGTTGATTATCTCACATGCTCTGATTTTAGGAGCTCCTGAGAGAGTTCCAGCTGGAAGAATGGAATCAATTGCATCAAGGCTATCAAGTCCATCTTTGATCTCTCCTGTAACAGTGGAGCCAATGTGCATTACGTGGGAGAATCTCTGAATCTTCATATATTCTTCCACTTTTACAGTTCCAAATTTACTTATCTTTCCAATATCATTTCTGCTGAGATCTACGAGCATGTTATGCTCTGATCTCTCCTTTGGATCTTCAAGAAGCTCTCTCTCTTGTTTCATATCTTCTTCTTGAGTCAGACCTCTTTTTCTTGTTCCAGCGAGAGGGAATGTACTCAGTTTTGTACCTTCAAGTTTCACAAGAGTTTCAGGAGAGGCTCCTGTAAGTTCAATGCTGTCACTTACAAAATAAAACATATAAGGGGAGGGATTTGTCTTTCTTAAATAGCTGTATACAGATTTCAAACTTCCTTCAAAAGGAGCAACAAGTCTATTTGATAAAACAACCTGGAAGATATCACCTTCATAGATGTAGTTCTTGGCTTTCTTGACCATGTCACAGTACTGCTTCTCACTGAATAAAGGAGTGAGTGGGGAAAGTAACTTTCCTTTTACCTCTTCAACACCATCGGATTTTTCTGAAATAAGATCACTGAGACCTTTTAAATCCAACGTTGCCTTCTTGTAGTTTGATTCAAAGTTATCTCGTTTGACGTTTATTATTAGATAGAGCTTCTTTTCTAAATTATCTATTGCAATAATTTTATCAAAAAGCATCAGGTCTATATCGTTGAAATCTTCTTCATCAACAGATTCAAGTTTTAACTTGGGCTCGCTGTATGCAATGAAGTCATATGAGAAGTAACCAACAAGACCTCCTGTAAATGGAGGAAGTCCAATGACCTTGGGACTTTTATTCTCATTGAGTATATTTCTTATGTATGGATGAGGTCTCTCTGCTTTAATTTTTATCTCAGTTCCTGATTTTATGCAGAGGTTGCTGTCCTTCTG
>JBFHKM010000085.1:0-12900 GCA_041595335.1 Sphaerochaetaceae bacterium | reverse complement strand
TTCAATCGAGAAACTTACAGGTCAATAGCTCTAACGGCTAGAGCACTGGTCTCCAAAACCGGGTGTTGTAGGTTCGAATCCTACTTGACCTGTTGGTTTCTCGAATTGATTTATATCTATAATTAGTGTAAAATCTCAGTGATTCTGAATTGCTGAGATTTAGCAGTATAATGGGTAATGTTAGAATTCACTTTACAGGTGTTTAGAATAATCTTCATTTTTGAAGTTACGGAGTAAAAATATGAGTAAAATCAGTAGTTTTTTCAAAGAATCTCGCCAAGAACTTAAAAAAGTTGTTTGGCCATCAAAAGAACAAGTAGGAATTTCAACACGTGTTGTAATCGTTTCTGTATTTGTTTTTGCTGCAGTATTGGGTCTAGTAGACTACATATTACTACAGCTAATGTATTTGATATTTTAATTAGGAAGAAAAATGGCTAAAGGTTGGTACGTAGTTAATACCTACACAGGGTATGAACAGAAAATAGAAAGAACAATTAATAAACTTAGAGAGAACAACGAAGATTTCGCAGATGTTTGTACTGAGGTTAAGGTTCCTTTCGAAACTGTGATCGAAATTAAGAATGACAAAGAAAAAGAAGTAAAGAAGAAGATTCTTCCTGGCTATATCCTTGTTGAACTTGATTTACCAGAGAATACCTGGATGAAGTATTGCGGCGAAATTAAGAGAATTCAAGGTGTAACCGGATTCTTGACATCAAGTAGCAAGACCAGACCAAAACCATTGAATGAAACTGAAGTTAAAAGAATCTTTCAGAAAACTGGTGAAGTTCCTCAGGATAAGGTTTTCAAACCTCGTCAGAGCTTCTCTGTTGGTGAATCTGTTAAAATTGTTGATGGACCTTTCGATACTTTCTCTGGTGAAATCGAGAAAGTTAACCTTGAAAAAGGTAAGTTGACAGTTAGTGTCGGTATATTCGGCCGATCTACTCCAGTTGAAGTTGACTTCGACCAAGTAGAAAAATTCGTATAAATTTAAAAGTGGTTATAACGAAGCCACTGAGACAAGCGCGATATATTCATATATCGCATCTCGTTTTTTTACAAATTCGTTAGAATAATTAATATTGTTTATACTCCTCTCCAAAGGATGTTTTTGGAAAGGTGGGAGCCTGTCGTATGACGGGCGTTATAACCAGCATAGGAGCCCGAAACATACGGTCAACTCAGACCAGGCTCGGCTATGTAAGGAGAAAAACTATGGCAAAGAAAAAGGTAACTGCTGTTATTAAACTACAGTGTCCTGCCCAAAAGGCTACACCTGCACCACCAATTGGTCCAGCTTTAGGCCCTCACGGCGTTAGTGCCCCTCAATTTGTTCAGCAGTTCAACGATAAGACAAAGTCTTATGAACCTGGACTTATCCTCCCTGTTATCATCACTGTTTATTCAGATAGAAGCTTCTCATTTATTTTGAAGACTCCACCTGCAGCAGTACTTATCAAAAAGGCATTAGGCCTTTCTAAAGGTAGTGGCGTTCCTCACACAACTAAAGTGGGAAAAATCACTGATGCTCAGTTAACAGAAATCGCAAATGTTAAAATGCCAGATTTAAATGCAAATGACATTGAAGCAGCGAAGAAAATCGTCGCTGGTACTTGTAGAAGTATGGGCGTAGAGGTGGAGAGATAATATGAAGCACGGTAAAAAATATCTTGAAGCAGCTAAAAAGATCGATAGCGAAAAAGGCTATACTTTAGAAGAAGCTTCACAGCTAGTAAAAGAATTATCATTCGCTAAGTTCACAGAAAGTGTTGATCTATCTGTAAACCTTCAGTTAAAGAAGAGTCAGAGCGTACGTGATACTTGTGTACTTCCAAACCAGTTCCAAGCTCAGAAGAAAATTTTAGTATTCTGTAAGGGTGACAAGGTTCAAGAAGCTAAAGACGCAGGTGCTGCATATGTTGGTGATATCGATTTAATTGATAAAATCCGCGGTGGTTGGTTAGATTTCGATGTAGCTGTAGCAACACCAGACATGATGAAAGACGTTGGTCGTTTGGGTCCTATCCTAGGTAGAAGAGGCTTGATGCCTAACCCTAAAACACAAACTGTTACTTTTGACATTAAAGGTGCTTTAGAAGAATTACAGAAAGGTCGTGTTGAATTTAGATCAGATAAAACTGGTGTTGTTCATATGCCTATCGGTAAAGTTGATATGGATTCTGCAAAAGTTGCTGAGAATGCAAAAGTAGCTATTAAAGAAATCATTCGTAAGAAGCCTGCAGATGCAAAGGGCGAATTCGTTCTTTCAATTGCATTATCTTCAACAATGGGCCCTGGTGTTCATGTTGTAGTTAAAGACTTCGTGGCTGGAATATAAGGAGAACTTGTAATGGAACAACATAAAACTCACATAACTCCTGCTAAAGAAAGCGCAGTTAAAGCATTGCGTGAAGAATTTGACCAGTATGATGGTTTTATTTTCACAGATTATAGAGGAATGACAGTAGAACAAGTTACTGCACTTCGTAAGAATTTGTTGAAAAATGATGCTGCTTTCCGTGTTGTTAAAAACAATTATGCAAAGATTGCTATGAAAGATCTTGGCATGAATGAATTTGACGACCTTCTAGTTGGACCTACAGCTATTGCTTTAGCTAAAGGCGAATCTAGTAATGAAGTTGCAAAAGCATTATACGAATCTATTAAAGCTGGTAACCCTATGCAGGTTAAGAGCGCATTATTAGATGGCAGAATGTTCACAGCTAAAGAAGTAGAAGCATATAGCAAATTACCTGGTAAACTTGAATTGATCGCATCATTGATGGGAACAATGAAGGCTCCAGTACAGAAGCTTGCTGCTACAATGTTAGCATACGTAGAAAAAAACGGCGACGCAGTTGTTGAAGCAACAGACGCTGAATAAATAAAAAATTAACAACATTAGTCTTCAAGTGTAACCTGCTATTGTTGTACAAAAATTAAACACTCTTAAGGAGAAGGTAATATGGCTACTAAAGAAGAAATTTTAGATTCAATCGCAAACATGACAGTTTTGGAAGTATCAGAACTAATTACAATGATGGAAGAAAAGTTCGGCGTAACTGCTGCAGCTGCTGTTGCAGCTGGTCCTGCTGCTGCTGGCGAAGCTGCTGCAGATGAACCAACAGAATTCAACGTAATACTTAAAGCTGCTGACCCAAAGAAAAAGATCGCTGGTATTAAAGCAGTTCGTGCTATCACAGGTCTTGGACTTAAAGAAGCAAAAGAAGTTGTAGAAGCTGGTGATAAGACTATCAAAGAAGCTGTAAGCAAAGAAGATGCAGCAACATTGAAAGCTCAACTAGAAGAAGCTGGTTGTACTGTAGAAGTTGTTCCTGCTGAATAATAGCTCAATGCTTGATTCATTGTATTCATATGATGAATCAAGCAATTTGAATTATTTCGCCTTGTATATAAAGGCAACTTAGCCACCATTTCATGGGCGGCTTTACGTGTCTTTTCACTTCCCATAATGGGATTATAGGTGCATAGCACCGACTAAGAGATCTTAGTTGACTTGGAGGGTAGATGATGGGTGCCTCAGGCAAATCCATAAAACGCACATACATCGGTTCTGATTTCTATGAAGTTTGTGACCTACCAAACCTCATTGGAGTTCAGTTGGACTCTTACGAGCGTTTTTTACAATATAATCGCAGTGTTCAAGGTATTAAGGAAGATATGTCCAATCCTTCTGGTTTGGAAAACGTTTTTCAGAATACTTTCCCAATTGAAAGTTCAAATGGTGAAATGCGCTTGGTTTACAATGGCTATTATATTGACCATGCAGGACAAAAATTCACAGAAGCTCAATGTAAGAAAAAAGGTCGAACATATTGTGTTCCTGTTTTTGCTACCATTAGCTTAGAACTACCAGATGGTGAAATCAGAGAAAAGGAAATTTTCTTTGGTGATATTCCAATTATGACTGAAAGAGGTACCTTTATTATCAATGGTGCTGAAAGAGTTGTAGTTTCACAGATCCACCGTTCTCCTGGTGTCATTTTCTCTTACGAAAGAGATGTTTACTCATCAAGAATTATTCCTTACCGTGGCTCATGGTTGGAATTTGAAATTGACGAAAAGAAAAAAGCTATTTACACAAAGATTGATAGAAAGAAAAAGATCTTGGGATCATTATTCCTAAGAGCTCTTGGTATCAATACTCGTGAAAAAATTATTAAAAGTTTCTATAAAACCGAGATTGTTGCATTGAATAATAATCAGGAAGTTAAAGATTCAATTGAATCTCGCTACCTTGCAACAGACTTATGGGTAAATGAAGTTAATGATGACGGCGAAAATGTAAACTTGATTTACATGAAGGCTGGTGCAGAACTTCACCCACATGAAATTGATGATTTAATTTCAAAGGGTTTCAAAGAACTAGAATTAGTTGACTTAGAATCAGAAGATACACTTCAGCATGAAGCAATTTTAAATTGTTTGGAAATTGAAGCATCTTCTAACCTAGCAGTTGACGAAAATGATGAACCAACAAAAGAAGCTGTACTTTCTCACATTTACCAGATTTTACAACCTGGTGAGATGATTGCAATTGAAAGAGCTGAAAAAGATCTTCCTGGCATGTTCATGAGTGAACGCCGTTATGATTTAGGTGCTGTTGGTCGTTACAAATTCAACAAAAAATTTGGTGCAAAACTAGATGAAGATGGTGAAGAAGATACTTCTTGTACTGTTCTAGAAACACCAGACATCATCAATACAATGGATTATTTGATCAAAGTTTATAGCAAACAAGATGATTCCATTTACCATATTGATGATATTGATAATTTGGGAAACAGACGTGTTAGATGTGTTGGTGAGTTATTAGAAAATTCATTGAAGAGTGCATTCTCACGTATGGAAAGAATTGCTAAAGATAGAATGAACTTAGAATCAGAGAGCTCAAAGCCTTCAGACTTAATCTCAATTAAGCCTGTTATTGCTGCGCTTAAAGAATTCTTCGGATCATCTCAGCTATCACAGTTCATGGACCAAATCAATCCACTTGCTGAATTGACACATAAAAGAAGACTTACTGCTTTAGGCCCAGGTGGTCTATCAAGAGATAGAGCTGGTTTCCAGGTTCGTGATGTACACTACACTCACTACGGTAGAATGTGTCCAATCGAAACTCCTGAAGGTCCAAACATTGGTCTTATCCTTTCCCTCGCTAACTATACAAGAATCAATAAGTACGGTTTCCTTGAAACTCCTTATAGAAAAGTTATAGATGGTGTGGCTCAGAAAGAATATAAGTTCTTAGATGCAAATGACGAAGAAAAATATTTCATCGCACAGGCATCAGCTGCAATTGATAAAGATGGTAACTTCTTAGAAAATGATATTCCTGTAAGAAAGAGTGGTGACTACGGTACTCGTACATCCAAAGAAATCGCTTACATGGATGTAAGTCCTAAGCAGGTTATTTCAGTTGCTGCTTCATTAATTCCATTCCTAGAACACGATGATGCAAACCGTGCTTTGATGGGATCAAACATGCAGAGACAGGCTGTACCTCTAGTATTCCCTGAAACTCCTCGTGTTGGTACCGGTATGGAAGGTAAAACAGCTTACGACTCTGGTGTACTTGTAAAAGCAAAGAGAGCAGGTGTTGTTGAATATGTTTCATCAACTCATGTGATCATCAAACCAGACGATGTTGACATTGAAGGAATCGTAGATTCTTATGAAATGCAGAAGTTCTCAAGAACCAACCAAGATACATGTCTCAACCAGAAACCAATTGTGGAAAAAGGTCAGAGAGTGGAAGCTGGTGCTGTTCTTGCTGATGGTCCTGCAACTCAACAAGGTCAATTGGCTTTAGGTCGTAACATTCTTGTTGGATTCGTTCCTTGGAATGGTTACAACTATGAAGATGCTGTTCTTATCAGTGAAAAAGTTGTTAGAGATGATATCTTCACATCAATCCATATCAAAGAATATACAATTGATGTAAGAGAAACTAAGTTAGGACCTGAAAAACTAACTAACGATATCCCTAATACAAGTGAAAAAATGCTTGAACAGCTTGATGAAGAAGGTATTGTTAGAATTGGTACTTTTGTTAAACCTGGAGCAATCTTGGTTGGTAAAGTTACTCCTAAGAGTGAAGGTGATACAACTCCTGAATTCAAACTTCTTAACTCTATCTTTGGTGAGAAAGCAAAAGAAGTAAGAGATTCATCCCTTAAAGTACCTCATGGTACTTCTGGTACAGTTATCGATGTCCAACGTCTTACAAAAGACAACGGCGATGAACTTCCTGCAGGTGTAGACGAATCCGTTAAGGTTTTGGTTGCAACTAAGAGAAAGCTACGTCAGGGTGATAAGATGGCTGGTCGTCACGGAAATAAGGGTGTTGTTTCAAGAATCCTTCCTGAAGAAGATATGCCTTACATGGCAGACGGTACAACTTTAGATGTTTGTCTTAACCCACTTGGTGTTCCATCTCGTATGAACATCGGTCAGTTAATGGAAACTCAATTAGGTTGGGCTGCTGTAGCACTAGACGAATGGTATTCATCTCCTGTATTCCAGAGTGCTTCAATGGATCAAATTGAAGACAAGATGGAAGAGGCTGGATTACCAAGAAATAGTAAACAGACATTGTATGATGGTAGAACAGGTGTTCCATTTGTTAACCCAGTATTCTGTGGTTACATTTATTACCTTAAGTTGCATCACCTTGTTGATGACAAGATGCACGCACGTGCTACCGGTCCTTATTCTCTAGTTACACAACAACCATTGGGTGGTAAAGCTCAATTCGGTGGTCAGAGACTCGGAGAAATGGAAGTATGGGCTCTTGAAGCTTATGGTGCTGCTAATACTCTACAGGAAATGTTGACCATCAAATCTGATGATATGACAGGTCGTGTAAAGATTTATGAAAGCATTGTTAAAGGTGAACCTGCTACTGCTGCTGGTATGCCTGAAGCATTCAATGTTCTTGTACAAGAAATACGTGGTCTTGCTTTAGATATGTCCGTCTACGACAATAATGGTAGACAAGTTCCTCTGACCGAAAGGGATGAAGAATTAATCGCTAAGAAAGAGAAACAACCTCTTAACTAATCAGGAGTAAAACGGATATGAAAGAAATTCAAGACTTCGATAGTATTACTATAAAATTAGCCTCACCTGAACAGATTAAAGCTTGGTCATATGGTGAAGTTAAAAAACCAGAGACTATCAACTACCGTACATTGCGTCCTGAAAGAGACGGATTGTTCTGTGAGAAAATATTTGGTACAACAAAAGAATGGGAATGTTACTGCGGTAAATTCAAATCCATCCGTTATAAGGGTGTTGTTTGTGACCGTTGTGGTGTTGAAGTTACTAATGTAAAGGTTCGTCGTGAAAGGATGGGCCACATTACATTGGCATCTCCTGTATCTCATATCTGGTATTACCGCTCAGTTCCTTCAAGAATGAGTTTGTTGCTAGATATTTCAAGATCAGCTCTTCAAAGTGTATTGTACTATGAAAAATATATTGTTATTCAGGCTAATGATACTGAACTTAAAGACAAACAGATCTTAAGTGAAGAAGAATATTATGAAGCTAGAGAGCAATATGGTGACGGTTTCAAAGCCGGTATGGGTGCTGAGGCAGTTCGTGAACTTTTGAAAAATCTCGACCTTGAGAAGTTATCTTATGAACTTCGTGAGGAAATGAGAGCTAAAGAAGGTAAGACTGACAAGCACTTATACAAGAGAATTGAAGTTTGTGAAAGCTTCAGAAACTCAATCAACAAACCAGAATGGATGATTCTTACTGTTATCCCTGTAATTCCACCAGACTTACGTCCGATGGTACAGTTGGATGGTGGTCGTTTTGCGACTTCCGATTTGAATGACTTATATCGTCGTTTGATCAACCGTAATAACCGTCTATCTAGACTTATACAGTTACATGCTCCTGATATCATCATCAGAAATGAAAAGAGAATGTTACAAGAAGCTGTTGATGCATTGTTCGATAACTCCAAGAGAAAGAGAGTTGTTCGTGGTGCTAATAACAGAGCTCTTAAATCTCTATCTGATATGCTTAAAGGTAAGAATGGTAGATTTAGACAGAACCTTCTAGGTAAACGTGTTGACTACAGTGGTCGTTCCGTTATCGTTGTTGGTCCTGAACTAAGAATGCACCAGTGTGGTGTTCCTTCAAAGATGGCTCTTGAATTATTCAAGCCTTTCATCATGAAGAAGCTCGTACAGAAAGGTGTTGTATATAATATCAAGAAGGCTAAGAACTTAGTTGAACAAGAAACAGATGAAGTATGGTCCATCCTTGATGATGTAGTACGTGAACATCCTGTTATGTTGAACCGTGCTCCAACCCTTCATAGATTAGGTATTCAAGCTTTCGAACCTGTATTGGTTGATGGTAAGGCTATCAAACTTCACCCATTAGTATGTCACGCATTCAATGCTGACTTTGATGGTGACCAGATGGCTATCCATATTCCACTTACATCTGCAGCTCAACTGGAATGTTGGACTCTTATGTTGAGTGCAACAAACCTACTTGATCCAGCTAATGGTAAACCAATTGCATTCCCATCACAGGATATGGTTCTTGGTGTTAACTATTTAACTAGAGAGATGCCAGGTGCAAAGGGTGAGAACCATTTCTATGACAATATTTCTGAACTGGAATTAGCTATTGATAGTGGTACATTATCATATAACGCTATGATCAGATACAAGTTGGCTGATGGACAGAAGATCAAAACTACCGCTGGTAGAGTAATCTTTAACTCTGTTCTTCCAGCTGGTATTCCTTTCCAGAATTCTTGTCTTGGTGATAAAGAGTTGAAAAAACTTATTGGTAACACAATTAAAGAGAACAAAAACTCTGTTGCAGTTAAACTTCTTGACGCAGTAAAAGACGTTGGATTTAAGTTTGCTACAATTTTCGGTGCAACAATTGGTTTATCAGATATGATCATTCCTGATGGTAAGGCAGCTATTATGGCTGACGCTAACGCAAAGCATGCTGAGATCAAAGCTCAATATGACAGTGGTAGTATCACTCAGAATGAACGTTATAACCGTGTTATTGAGGTATGGACTGATGCTAATGATAAATTAGCTGACGAGCTGATGAGCGAGCTAAAGAAAGATCAACATGGATTCAACTCCTTGTTCTTGATGGCTGACTCTGGTGCCCGTGGTAGTAAGACTCAGATCAGACAGCTTGGTGGTATGCGTGGATTGATGGCTAAACCTACTGGTGATGTTATTGAATTCCCAATTAAATCAAACTTTAAAGAAGGTCTTTCAATCATCGAGTTCTTTATTTCAACAAATGGTGCTCGTAAAGGTCTATCCGATACAGCTCTTAAAACCGCTGAAGCTGGTTATTTGACTCGTCGTTTGGTTGATATCTCACAAGATGTTGTTATCAATGAAGATGACTGTCATACAATTAACGGTATTTGGAGATCTGCTATTAAAGACGGTGATGATATCATCGAATCTTTGAGCGATCGTCTAGTTGGCCGTTGCCCAGTTGAAGATGTTCTTCATCCATTTACAGGTGAAGTACTTGCTCCAGCAAATGAAGAAATTAACGAAGTTAATGCAAAATTAATTGAAGAAGCAGGAATAGAAAAAGTATTCTTAAGAACTGTTCTTACCTGTGAAGCAAAACATGGTGTTTGTAGAAAGTGTTACGGACGTAACCTTGCAACTAACGCATCAGTTCAAATTGGTGAAGCTGTAGGAACAATCGCTGCTCAATCTATTGGTCAGCCTGGTACTCAGTTAACTATGAGAACATTCCACGTTGGTGGTACTGCTTCTACTTCAAGTGAAAATAATACATTGTCATTCAAATCTCCAATCATTATCGATGATATCACCGGTAAGAAGGTTGTTAGAGAGGGTGATGGCGTTAGAGTATTCTCTCGTAAAGGTTTCTTGAGCTACGACATGGTAGTTAATGAAATCAAGAAGGGAGACTACGAAAAGTTATTGGTAAAAGACGGTGGCGTTGTAGCTAAAGGCATGCCTTTGTACGTGAAAAACGATCAGGTAGTTGTTTCAGCTTATAACGGTAGAGTTAGAGAAATAAATGATAGAGTTGTTATTGTTAACAAGACAGAAAAAGCTGTTATCAGAATTGGTAGTGAATTAGAAAAGAGCATTCAGGTTGGTCAGTTAATTGAAGCTGGTTCTCCTATTGCAAGTTTTGACCCATTCAGTGAACCATTCATCTGTGAAGCTTCAGGTTACGTTAACTACAGAGATATCAAGACTGGTTCCACATTGATCGAAGAGAAAAACCTTGAAACAGGTAATATCGAAAGAAAGATTACAGAACACGCTCTTGAAACTCTACAGCCTACTATTGTTATTACCAGTAAGAAAGATGGTAAGGGTGATGAGCTTGCGATTTACCAATTACCAGGTGCAACATATTTGCTATGCGAAGATAACGAGAAAGTAACAATTGGTCAAAGTATTGCTAAACTTCTAAAGAGTGGAACAAAAACAGCCGATATTACTGGTGGTCTTCCTCGTGTTGGTGAATTATTTGAAGCTCGTAGACCTAAGAACATCGCTGTTCTTGCCCAGGTATCAGGTATTGTTGAAATGGTTGGTACTGCTAAGGATGAAAAGACTGGCAAGGTAGAGAAAAGTGTTTCTAAGGGTAAGAGAATTGTTAGAATTAATGACGCTTACGGTCATAGCTACAAACATCTAGTTCCATTAAGCAAGCACATGCTTGTAAGAGATGGAGATACTGTTGAAGCTGGTGAACCATTATGTGATGGCGCAATTAGTCCACATGACATTCTTGAAATACTTGGTGAAAATGCATTACAATCATTCTTGGTAAATGAAGTACAAGAAGTTTACAGAATGCAGGGTGTAGATATCAATGATAAGCACTTAGGTATTATCGTTAGACAGATGCTAAGAAAAGTTGAGATTATCAGTGCTGGTGATACAAGTTATGTACATGGCCAACAAGTTGATAAACACTCATTTAGATCTGAAAACCACAGAGTTGAATCTGAAGGTGGACAACCAGCTATTGCTAGACCTCTACTGTTAGGTATCACTCGTGCTGCACTTGCTATTGATTCATTTATATCCGCAGCTTCTTTCCAGGAGACAACTAAGGTCTTGACAGAAAGCGCAATTGCAGGTAAAAAGGATGAGTTACGTGGCTTGAAGGAAAATGTTATTATTGGACATTTAATTCCTGCAGGTACAGGTATGAAGAAATATAGAAATGTTCATCTAGCTGATGAAGCTTTACTTGAGAACACTCAGGTAGCTGAAGAACAGCAGGTAGCAAAACGTCGTGAAGCGATGGCTACTGAGATGGGTATAGAAGATGGTAATTCGAGAAATATGGTTGACTCAACCAAAGCTTAATAACATTAACGAGGACTTTGCTATGCCTGTTGGCATAGCAAACCTGCAGTGTGTTATTTGTTAAATGCTTGGTGGTGTTCATGCTGGCTGTATTTTTCATGGAAATACGCTTAGTAATAAGTGTATAGATCCCGTTTTATGTGAGAAAGAATGTGGATCGCAATATAATTAAGGGAGTGTGTCCAAAAGATGCCTACTATTAATCAGCTAATTAGAAAAGGTAGAAGTACTCAAGTTAACAAAACTAAGTCTCCTGCTTTAGAAAGCTGCCCTCAAAAGCGTGGTGTTTGTACAAGAGTTATGACTGTAACTCCAAAGAAACCTAACTCTGCTTTAAGAAAGGTAGCTCGTGTTCGTTTGTCAAACGGTATTGAAGTAACCGCTTATATTCCTGGTATTGGTCATAACCTACAGGAACACTCAGTAGTTTTACTTCGTGGTGGACGTGTTAAGGATTTACCTGGTGTACGTTATCACATCGTTCGTGGTGCTAAAGATACTTTGGGTGTTACTGATCGTAAGAGAAGTAGATCTAAATATGGTGCTAAGAAGCCAAAAGCATAGGGAGAAATAGAAAATGTCAAGAAGAAAAACCGCTGCTAAGCGTGATATTTTACCTGATGCAAGATTTGGTAATGTTACCGTTGAAAAATTCATCCGTCATATGATGGTTGATGGCAAAAAATCAGTAAGTACAAAGATTGTTTATACAGCATTAGAAACTGTTAAAACAAAATCTGGTGAAGATGCTCTAGAAGTATTCCTAAAAGCACTAGAGAATGTAAAACCATTAGTAGAAGTAAAGAGCAGACGTGTTGGTGGATCAACATATCAGGTTCCTACTGAAGTTAATGCTAATCGTAGTGAAGCTCTTGCAATGAGATGGGTTATTGCAGCTGCTAGATCTAGAAATGGTCACTCAATGGGTGAAAAACTTGCTAGTGAAATTCTAGATGCTTATGCTAATACTGGTGCAGCTTTCAAAAAGAAAGAAGATACACACAGAATGGCAGACGCAAACAAAGCTTTCTCTCATTTCAGATGGTAATTTTGTTTTACGCAAAAATAAGTCATTTGGTTCTTCGGAACCATGTGACTATTTTTTTTTGCCCTTTCCTTTTCCCTGTTTTACGATTTCTTCAATTCTGCAGAAAGATTGGGGAAGCTCTATTTTTCCAAGGCATCATGAATGATCTCATAATTTTTGCAGATTCCTGTAAAAAAATTTTCTAGAGTCGTGAAATGTCAAATAATCTTGGTTGAAAGGAAATTTAAATTTCAAAAGATATTTCTCATAAATTCTCGTTTTTCTGACTCTCAGATTCAAATATTATAAATATTAAAAAAAACTTATTAAAATAAGAGAAATAATAAAAAAATAAATAATTTTTTATTTTATTGGCTATAAGTGTAAAAAAATGACAAATAGTCCACATGACTAAAAAAATTAGCCTTTTAAAGGCTTTAATGCCACACTCAAAAAAGGCAGTTC
>JBFHKM010000084.1:0-12987 GCA_041595335.1 Sphaerochaetaceae bacterium | reverse complement strand
TTCTCTTCTCGTCCCTTATATACTGGCATATCATGAGAGATTGGCATTGAAATATCATATACCTTTGTTGTATCTATGTTCATATTCTTCCTCTTTAATTATCTGTTAAACATCAATCCAATGGCGGCCGTCTTTCTCTATGAGTTCAAAAGCCTTTTTTGGTCCCATACTACCCGCTTCATAATTAGGGAAATCCAATTTCATTCTCTCTCTATAATTGATGATGCAATCAGCTATATTCCATGCTGACTCAACTTCATCCCATCTTGAGAACAATGATGCATCCCCACGAACAATATCGTAGATGAGTCTTTCATAGGCTTCAGGAGTGTTACCTTGATCTGGTATGAAAGAACCTGTATCCATCTTTGCCGGAACAATATCATTATGTGGACCAAAATCCTTTGTATTGAACTGGAAGAATACACCAACATTTGGTTGGATGTGCAATATGAGTAAATTGGGCTGTTTGACTCTATTTTCTTTATAATAAAGTGTGTTTGGAAGGTCTTTGAACTGAACAATGATCTCACCAGAGGAAGTGCCCATCCTCTTACCTGTTCTGATGTAGAAAGGAACACCTGCCCATCTGAAGTTGTTTATCTTCATCTTGAGTGCAACAAAGGTCTCAGTGCCTGAGTTTGGATCAACATTCTCTTCATCACGATATGATGGAACACTCTCACCCTTTATCTCACCTGCACCATATTGACCGAATACAACATTATTTTTCAAATAGTCGTCGGTTATCTCCTCTATAGACTGAAGAACCTTCTGCTTCTCGTTTCTTATGGAGTCCATATTCAAATTGACGGGAGGTTCCATTGCAACAAGACTCATTATCTGCATTATATGATTTTGGAACATATCACGCATTGCACCCGATTGCTCATAATAATTACCTCTCAATCCAACACCAAGTTCTTCTGTGAGAGATATTTGAATGTTATCAATATGTTTGTTATCCCATATTGATTCAAAGACAGAGTTGCTGAATCGCAGTACCATTATATTCTGAATCATATCTTTACCAAGGTAATGATCAATTCTATATACGCTCTGTTCAGGGAATACCTTCAAGATGCTCTCATTCAATTTTGTTGCAGTCTTGAGGTCTTTTCCAAAAGGTTTTTCTATGACACATCTGCAGAATCCAGTCCCGCAATCTGTCAACTTACCTCGTTGAATACCATCAACAATAATTTCAAAGAACACTGGTGCAACAGCAAGATAGAAAACACGGTTTCCACCTGTGCAGTGAGTTCTTTCTACACCCTTGATGAACTCATTCAATTCTCCATATCCATCTAAATTCATAAAGTCGAATTTATAATAGATTATCATGGAAGAGAGCCTTTTCCAAACTTCAGGGTCAATACGATTTCTAGAGTGCTTGATTATTGCTTCATGCACCTCTTCTAAATATTCTTCTTTTGTCTTATCACGTCTACCAATTGCAATGATTGCAAAACTTTTTGGTAGCAATTCATCACTCACTAGATTATATAAAGCGCTCATTAATTTACGACGTGTTAGATCTCCTGTAGCCCCAAAAATAATAAATACTGATGAGTGCTTTTCAGTGATGCATCCTGTTTCAGGTTTCATTGTGACATCTCCTTATACTTCTTCATGGGCACTTAAGACCATTGAGTATGAAAAATACCGTCGACATCAACACGTTGATACGTGTGAGAACCAAAATAATCTCGTTGTGCTTGAAGCAAGTTCATTGGCATGTTCTTGTTACGATAGTTATCAAAATATGCAAGAGAGCTTGAGAAAGCACTGACAGCTATTCCTGATTCTACAGATTTTGCTATTACTTTGCGCCAATCTTCTTGATAAGAGTTTATACTTGATACGAAATAAGGAGCTGTTAACAGATTTGCCATCTGATTGTCTTCATCAAATTCTTTTGCTATTTCATTCAAGAACTGTGCTCTTATTATGCATCCACCTCTGAAGATCTTTGCAATTTCAGAATACTGAAGATTCCAGTTATTTTTTTCAGATGCAACTCTTAGCATACTGAATCCCTGTGCATAAGCACATATCTTACTTGCATAAAGGGCACGTCGGATGGATTCAATAAATTCCTTATCTTTTATTAATTCTCTCTTAGGTCCTTTTAGAATTTCTGATGCATCAACACGTTCTTCTTTCATAGCAGATAGATAACGTTCATAAACAGCTGCTGTTATTGTTGGAATTGGAGTTCCAAGATCCAATGAAATCTGAGCTGTCCACTTACCTGTTCCTTTCTGTCCTGCTGCATCGAGAATCATATCAACAAGAGGTCTATCTGTTGTAGCATCCTTCTTCTTGAATATGTCTGCTGTTATACCTATGAGGTAGCTGTTGAGCTCACCTTCATTCCATTCTTTAAAGATATCACCTATTTCATCAGGTTCAAGTCCCATGAGGTTCTTCATTATGCTGTAAGCCTCACAGATCAACTGCATGTCGGCATATTCAATACCGTTATGAACCATCTTTACAAAATGGCCAGCTCCATCTGGACCTAGATAAGAACAGCAATCTTTTCCTTCTGCTTTTGCAGAAATGGCTGTCAGAATTGGTTCAACAAGAGCATAAGCTTCTTTGCTTCCACCAGGCATGATAGCAGGTCCTCTTCTAGCACCTTCCTCACCTCCAGAAACACCAACACCCAAATATCTCAATTTTTTACTTTTTAGATATTCATCTCTGCGTATTGTATCCAGATAATAAGAATTACCACCATCAATTATCAGATCACCATCTGATAGAAATGGAATCAACTCTTCAATTGTTTTATCTACAGGTTCCCCTGCTTTTACCATGAGTAAAATCTTTCTTGGCATCTCAAGACTCTCTACAAATTCTTCCACTGTGAAGAAACCTTGTAATCCTGATTCTTTATATTCATCTATAGCTGTTTTAGTTTTTGCAGGTGTCCTGTTATAAACAGAAACCGAAAATCCATGATCTGCAATATTATAGGCAAGATTTTTGCCCATTACAGCAAGTCCAACTACTCCAATTTTATTCTTCATATTTCTCTCCTGCTACTATGAGAATTCAATAATTTTTTTAAATTTTAACCCATAGCTATAATATCAAGATAAAGGCATTTTTACTCTTTGGCAAGTCAACAAACACCCAATTAAGATTAGTTACAGGAATATCGATAATCGAACTTTATGCTCCATAATAAATTAATGAGCTTCAGGGGAAATAACTTTTTTTAATAAAATAATTAATTGTAGCATCTCAAATAAGAAAAAATCAAAGTGATTTATTTCATAAATACCAATATCCTATTTCAATCATTATTATAAATTTTGTTCCTAATCATAACTTTTTGATAGCGCTGACTAACTATTTTTAACTGAAAAAGACCTATTTTACAGCACTGAGTACACTGATAAATACACAGAAATTGCAATGCAGTCTCGTCAATTTTCATCATATAAATTGAGCAAAAAAGATCGTCCTGCAGATATCAGCTTTTTACAACCAAAAAATACAGAACGAAAGTTTTATGATGTCATTCATCACAACAGAAGACATTCAGAAAATATTTACTTCTTGTCTTTCGACGGAGAAAGAAATTCTTCTTCAACCTCTTTAGCACCTGCATCGTAGAATGCCTGTTCTTTAGGGTTCAACTCATGTAAAAGACGGAAGAATTCACCTGCATGAACTTTCTCTTCATCTGCAATATCAATTAGAACCTTCTTTGCTAATTCATTATCTGTTGAATCTGCAAGCTGTTCATACAACTGAACTGCTTCATACTCTGCTGCAACCATAAACCTTATGGAACGAATGAGTTCCTCTGGGGTGAGCTTTCTATCACTTTTCATACCACTGAATGGTGATCCAAATTCTGGCATATATTTTCTCTCCTCTATTAATTAATTTATTAAATGGTACGACTGAATCAACTGCATGTCAATTGAAGAAATGTGTATTTTTCTTGACATAAGCCACAAATCTTACCACATTCAGGGCTACAACAATCTAGAAATGAACAAATTTGATAGAGATAAAAATAGACCCTGAGTTCAAACAATTGTAAATTGCTTGATATCAAGGTCTATGTGTACATGAAAGCAAATTATCTAGAATTAAACATATTCAAAGTTCTCTTCATGTTTCAACCAGGTATCTCTTCCTAGATGCATTATGAAAAGCAGTGCTGCCATTATTAAATAGGCAATTGTGAAAGGAGAATTCAGATAAAAACCCAGTTCTGCAAAATGTATGAACCCAAATGTTGATAGCAGTGCTGCAACAAGCATTGAAATAGCAGCTTTGTCCAGTCTGTGGTCGATAACAAATACTGTGAAACTTCCAAGTATTATACCAATCAAGATAGCACCAGCTTTAACAGCCGTAACACCATTCCACATAACACCAGAATCAATAAGCTGCTGTGTGACCTCACCGCTGTATCCAGTCAATCCACTTGACAATGTCTCTGTCCAAATACCTGCAAGACCCACTGCACCAGTTATCTCTGAATATAGGAAATCTGCAACAGGTGGTATCATAGCAACAGCAACACCAGCATAGTGTTTTTTCTCCGTATACTTGAATGATTGAGCAAGCATAACTACAGCACACCACAAGAATGTGATTGCACAGATAGCTGGTGGAATCAGACCACTTAAGAATGAGAACAGACCAAATATTCCGGCAGCCCCTATTATAACACCAGATACCACAGAGTAGCCAATTCCAGCATTTGTCTTCTTGAGCCCTGCATGTCCCAACCAAACTGTATTTGGAACAATTCCTCCACAGATAGCTGAAATCATTGTGCAGATACCATCAGCAAATTGAGCTTCTCTCACACTGTAATTATCACCAACTGCATTTGCACCTTCAACATTATCCATTGTTTCAATGAAGTTATAAATTTCAATAGGAATCACAATTGTCAGATAAGGAACAACCAAAGAGAATCCATCAATGAGATACTCTATATTAGAAATTGGATTTGGAATATAAAAGCCAACGCTTGTAAAATCAAAACTTGATTTACCAAGTGCAATTGCATATATGATACCACCAACTATAGCAACCACTAGAGGTGGTATCTTCTTAGGAAATAGATATCCTCCAAACAAGCCAACCATAGCAACGCAGAATATAGGAAGACCAAGAATGGGATCACCATAAATATCAAACAGCCCCTGTGTGGCCATCCATATAAAACCAATACCAGCAACAGTACCTAACAGTGCAGCTCTTGGAATTCTCTTTTTCATCCACGGACCTATGAATCCTCCCATGAACTCTATAAATCCACCTATAAAAGTTGCAGCTAGAGCAGCAGACCAAGCTAGATAAGGATCATCAATTGCATAGCTCAAAGGTGTGATAACACCGTAGAGAATAACAAACATAGCAGTTGTTGAGACACCTGAAGGTAAAGCAGTGACATCTATTCTTCCTTCTTTCTTCGCAAGTTTTTTTGCCATGTATGCATAATAAAAACAACCGGCCATCAGACCTACAGACATTCCAGGAATCACTTTTCCATAAACCAGATCATCTGGCCAACCCAAAACCAAAGATAATGTTACAATAACAATTAAAAAATTCACGATATTATTGGGAATTAAATAAGCCATTCCCCCAACATCACCCTTCGTAAAAAACGGTACTTTTATCTCTTCTTTCATAAGTCTCTCCTACTCATCAAACGTCAATATCGATGTACTCAAATTTTGTTACATCAAACAATCCTCTGTCGGTCAATTTTATTTCTGGGATAACAGCTAAAGACATGAATCCCAATGTCATTATTGGCTCATACTCTTTATTTATCTTCAAAACACCAAATGCCTTCTCATTTATTTTTGTCAATTTTTCAGCAACCCACTCACCTGATTTATCACTCATCAAGCCTCCAATTGGCATTGGAAGAGATTCAATAACTTCTTCATCATCAACAAGAATCACACCTCCCTTCTGCTCAATTAACTTTTGGGCGGCATACAGCATATCTTCATCATTTGTTCCAACGACGATTATGTTGTGTGAGTCATGAGCAACAGACTGAGCTATTGCTCCTTTTTGTATTTGATAACCTGACAGCAGTCCCACAGCAAAATTTCCTGTGTTTTTGTGTCTTTCGATGACAGCAACTTTACAGACATCGATATTTTTATCAAAGATAAATTCATTGTTTTCATCTACTGACACTTCTTTTATTATCTTTTTGGTAACAACTCCACCTGGCATCAATTGAATGATATTTGCTCTGTTGGTTTTCAATTTTATTTTGAACTTTGAGATATCAAAATCATTCACATGCATGGTATCTGATACAGAATCAATGGGATATTTATCACTCTCCAAAAGATATTCACCATCAGATGCAACCAACTGACCTTCAACAAACATCTTCTCCACTTCAAAATTTTTCAGATCTTTCATGATTGAAAAACTTGCAAGTTTACCAGGAGCAATTGCACCTCTATCATCAAGTCTGTAGCATTCAGCAGCATTTAATGATGCCATCTGAATTGCTGTGATAGGATCAATTCCCATCTCAACACAAGTTTTAAGATGCTCCTCTAAATGACCGATCTCCAAAATAGTTTTTGGATGTCTATCATCAGAACATAGAAGACATCTTCTGGAGTTTTGAGGTGTGACAACTGGAATGAGGTTTCTTAGATCATGACATGCAGAACCTTTTCTCAACAGAACATACATCCCTCTTTCCAAGCGATCTCTTGCCTCATCAGAAGTTGCGCATTCATGGTCAGTCTTGATTCCAGCACTTATGTAGGCGTTGAGCTCCTTTCCAAATACTCCAGGACTGTGACCATCAATTATCTTGTTGCTTTCATAAGCAACACACAATTTATCAATTGTCTCATCATCATTGTAGATAATTCCAGGATAGTTCATAAATTCACCAAGTCCCAAAACACCATCCTGATTTATGGGTTCAATCATATCTTCTGCCATCATGCATGCTCCAGTTGTTTCAAACGGAGTTGCAGGAACACAAGATGGAACCATGTATTTGATACTCAAGGCAGTGCTCTTAGATGCCTCTCTCATGTATTCAAATCCCTTCAATCCACAGACATTAACAATCTCATGAGGGTCTGCAATTATGGTTGAAGTTCCATGAGGAATTAGAATTTTTCCCAATTCCTCTGGTGATAGATAACTGGATTCAATATGTATATGACTGTCAATCAATCCTGGCACCAGGTATTTATTCTCTGCATCAACAATGTTATCGCTTTCATAATTTCCAATACCTGCAATGTATCTACCACTGATTGCAACATCTCCTTCGATGATTTTCAAATTATAAACATCAACGACCTTGCAATTTTTAATCAACAGATCAGCCTTCACTCTCCCTGAGGCAACCTCAATGAGTGTCTTTATTTCACTTTTATTCATGTAATTTCCTTGGATTATTTTTTTAATTCCAGAATTGGATCAAAAACATCTAATGTTTTGGTATCTATTGGACCAATATCAGTCAGCGCATAATCAGGTAAGCATGTGATTGGTAAGAAGAACATATACATAAGAGGTTCCGGTAAATCGCAGCCCAATAAATTGGCAGCTTTTGAAATCTCTATCTCTTTCTGTGCTATTACCTCAGGTTCTTCATCACTGCATATTCCTCCAACTGGAAGACTCAAGAAATTGAGAATCTCTTTATCTTTTACAACAACCTGTCCACCTTTGTGGTCAATAAGATAATTTACAGCAAATGCCATATCTTCAGCGTTTGTTCCAATTACAACAATATTGTTATCATCAGGTGATGCAGATGAAGCCATTGCACCACTCTTTAGATTCCAACCTGAACAGAATGCCAATGATTTATTACCATTCTTTCCAAATCGTTCTATCACAGAGCACATTGCTACATCTTGATTGATATCTGGTTGAACAACATAATTTTTAACGGCAAGCTCAGCATCCTTTCTCTCACGAAGGAAAGGTCCGATGACATTCATTGACAATACTTTTGCAGTACCTTCTTCTAAATCAACTTTATATTCAAAGTCTTCTGCAGTTGCTCTCTTGCATTTCAATTCGCTTGTCAGAACTTCAGATCTTTTTGGTGCATCAAGCTTATAGGAAATATGAGAGTCTTTAGCAACCATCTTTCCATCACTCATAACTTCCAGAACATTGAAATCTTCAAGATTATCAACAAATAGGATGTCTGCAATTCTTCCAGGAGAAATAGAACCAATCTTATCATCAATTCTATAAGCTTCAGCACTGTTGATAGTTGCCATCTGAATTGCAGTTATAGGAGCTATACCCGCTTTGATTGCCTTACGTACTACATTATCGATGTGACCATATGTAAGCACTTCATATGCCGTTACATCATCAGTACAGAAACTGGTTCTTCTTGAAAAATAAGGATTCACTTCAGTGATAGCTCTGATATTTTCAGCTAAGAATTTTGTAACAACAGATTCTCTGATAAGCATGTGCATACCATTGCGGAGTTTTTCAACAACCTCCTCATGACTGTAGCTTTCATGGTCCAATCTGACACCCGCACTCAAATAACCATTGAGGTCTTTTCCTCTAGCCATTGGAGCACATCCAAAAACAGGTAATTTATTTTTATATGCACAGGCAATAGCACCCAAAGTATCTTTATCTTCTTCCAGAACTGATTCACGAACTGTTTCCCAAACGCCATAACATTGAGGCCATTTTTGAACAAATTCATGAGTTTCCGCTGTGAAGTCGTAAGAGATTGTTGATTTTGGATAGGTATAAGGAGTTTTATGAGGAGCACCCCAGAAAACCTTCAAAGGACTTGCCTCAACTTCCTTAAATACTTCCTGAAGTCCTTCCAGTCCAGATACAGAGATATATTCATCAAGACCACTTATCATTGAAGTTGTACCGTGTGGAACAACTGCTTTTGCATAACTTGTTATGCTGAGCTTACTGCATTCGCTGTGGATATGACCATCAATCAAACCGGGAACAATATATTTATTTTTAGCATCAATTATCTTTGTATCCTCGCCGATATAATCATCTACATCACCTATTGCAACAATTGTATCTTCGTAAATTGCTACGCCTGCTAAATAGATTTCAGAAGACATAACATTGACAAGTTGTGCCCCTTTGATGACTGTTGTTGCAGGGGTGATACCTCTACCTGCTCTAATTAACTTTTTCAAGTTTTCCACTGTTTTTTCCATAAACTACTCCTAAATTTGGTATAAAAAAAGATATCTTTCATCCAGCACGGGATTATAAACAGGCTTCCCGTCCTGCGAAAAATATCAAATGGAATTTTTATAGTAAGTAAAATTAAAATCAATTTTTATTTTAAGATTTATTGTTTTCAATTGAATAGATTTCTCAATCCTAATAGCTCTGTGATATCGAATTCAACCTCTGTTAAATCAGACCGCAGTAGCATGATGGAGCAACACAAATTCTAACCTAAAAAACAACTCATCCTTAAAATAAAAAGTACTTGCAAGTATAACCAAAGACTCTTTAGCAAAAAAAAACGGCGATGTAGAATTTTGAAGTTCTACATCGCCTTTGATGTTGTAATTATCATTATCTAAAAAACTAATAATGTCAATAACATAGATATTTATTTTTCAATATTTTTTTTAAAATATTATATATAAAGGAATTAAAATCATAAAGTAACGATACTTGAAGATAATTTATTGATATTATTGTATGCCAAATTAATTTTTTTATTACAAACAGAGCTCATTATTTCATACAAAGTTGAACCAATAAATCAACATTAAATGAAGTATCAAGAAACAAAATCACAAATTATTGTTGAAATTAAAAAGGTCCCAAAATTTCTGATTTTGAATCAACCTTTCAAGAAAACTCTCTGCAATTGAGGTGAAATTTCATGAAATCCTCAGATCAGTTGCAAAATAGGTTTGTATCTTATATTTAAAATAAAAATATTTATTTAATAATGTAACTTTATGTGTTAAAATCACATTATTATGATGTTAATTATTTAATTACTATTAATTCATAATAACATTCTTAATATTCTAATAAAACCTACTGACTATTCTTATTTATCGACAAGATAGATAAGAAATATTTATGAACTATAAAATTAAGTATTGAGAATAAATATATATTTTGGTTGTTTGTTTGACTTTTCAAAGAAAAACAATCCACCACTAAATATAGAGCATCAATTGATTAAATTGCTTGATTTAATTTGATGCTATTTCAATTATTACAAGAAGGAAAGAAATGAATAAACAGCAACTTGCATCAAGTATTTGGGAATCTGCAAATGAAATGAGATCGAAGATAGAGGCCAACGATTATAAAGATTATATATTGGGTTTTATCTTCTATAAGTACATTTCAGAAAAAGAATTGAGATTCTTAAAAGAAAATGATTTTGATACAGAAGATATTGAAGCATTAAGTGAAGATGATACTGAAACAGTTAAATTTATAAGTGAAAGAATTGGTTATTTTATATCTTATGAACATTTATTTTCGACATGGTTATCTAAAGGAAATGCTTTTGATATATCAGATGTAAAAGATGCTTTATCTGCATTTGGCCGATTGATACATGAAACACATAAAAAAGTTTATTCAGGAATCTTCAATACATTGGAAACAGGATTGAGTAAACTTGGTGAGAACTCAGGTTCTCAAACCAAATCAGTAAGTAATTTGATACACCTTATTAAAGATATCCCTATGGATGGCAAACAGGGATATGATGTACTTGGTTTCATCTATGAATACTTGATTGGTCAATTTGCAGCAAATGCTGGAAAAAAAGCTGGTGAATTCTATACTCCACATGAAGTTTCACTTTTGATGTCAGAAATTGTTGCAGACCATTTGAAAGATAGAGAGAATATTAAGATATACGATCCTACAAGTGGATCTGGTTCCCTTCTAATAAATATTGGACAATCTTTATCAAAACACATACACGATAAAGATAACATCAAATATTTTGCTCAAGAATTGAAGCAAAATACTTATAACTTGACTCGTATGAACTTAATTATGAGAGATATTCTTCCTAATAATATTGTAACTCGTAATGCTGATACTCTTGAAGATGATTGGCCTTATTTTGATGAGAGCAATCCAACTGAAACCTATAGTCCTCTATATTTAGATGCAGTTGTATCGAACCCACCCTATTCTCAAAAATGGGATCCAACAAACAAAGAAACTGACCCAAGATATTCAAGTTTTGGCTTGGCTCCAAAATCAAAAGCAGACTATGCTTTCTTACTGCATGATTTATATCACCTAAAACCAGATGGCATCATGACAATTGTTTTACCTCATGGTGTTTTGTTCAGAGGTGGCGAAGAAGGTGAAATAAGAAAGAATCTTATTGAAAGAAATCATGTTGATGCAATTATTGGTCTTCCAGCTAATCTATTCTTTGGAACTGGTATTCCAACTGTTATATTGGTTCTAAAACAGAAGAGAGACAATACTGATGTACTTATTGTTGATGCATCAAAAGGATTTATCAAAGAAGGTAAAAACAACAAGCTAAGAGCATGTGATATTAAAAAAATAGTTGATGCTGTTGTTTTACGTGAGAATATTGAAAAATTCTCAAAATCTGTAAGCAAAGAAGAAATAAGAGGCAATGAGTATAATTTAAACATTCCAAGATATGTTGATTCATCCGAAGAAGCTGAAAAATGGGATATTTATTCAACAATGTTTGGTGGAATTCCTGAAAATGAAATCGAAGAATTGCACAAATATTGGGAAGCTTTTCCTAATTTAAAGAATTCTTTATTGAAAAAATGTGAAGGCCCTAATTATGAAATAGCGGTTGATGATATAAAAACTGCCATTAAAGAAAGCTCAGATGTTAAATCATTTATTGCTCAATATGATAAAGAGTTTGGTGATTACAGAGAGTTTTTGAAAAAAGAGTTGTTTGAAGAAATTGAGACCTTGAATATACCTAAAGAAGAAGCTGTTTTAGGACAGGATGTTTTTGATAGATTATCTTCAATTCCATTATTAGATAAATATGAAGCATATGAAATAATTAATGAACATTGGTTAAAGATATCAATGGATCTTGAAATAATACAGACAGAATCTATCAGTGCCGCAAAACAAGTAGATCCTAATATGGTTAAAAAGGGAAATAAAAAGGATGAAGTCCAAGATGGTTGGATTGGTCACATCATACCTTTTGAACTTGTTCAAGATACATTATTCAAACGGGAATCTGACTTATTGAATGAAAAAACACAAAGGTTATCTGAAATAACATCTGAATATAGTGAGATTTTAGATTCTTTGAGTGAAGATGATAAAGAAGATGAATCAATAAATGATGATAAAACTGGATTTGTAGCAAGAATAGTTAAAAAACAAGCTAAAGATATCAGAACAGCTATTAAAAAAGGAAATAAATTTGATGAAGATTCTTTAGAAAGTAAGCTGGTCCAGGTAGATAACTTATATACAGAAGAGAAAGAAATCAAATCACAAATTAAAACTGATTCTGAAATCTTAATCAAAAAGTCTAAAGAAGCTATTGAAAATCTATCAGATGAACAGGTTTATGAATTATTGGAGCAAAAATGGATTTCTCCATTGGTTAATGATTTAAATAAATTTACCGGTGAAGTAATTAATAATTTAACAGAAAAGTTGAACAAACTATCTGAAAAATATGCAACTACCTATTCTGACTTAGAAAAAGAAATTAAAGAAACAGAAAATTCTTTATCCAAAATGTTAGATGATTTAGTTGGTAGTGAAGATGATATGAAGGCATTACAAGCTTTCAAAGAATTGTTAGAAGGTGAATAGAATGAAAGATTTAAAAAATGTACCATCAATTAGATTTTCAGGCTTCAATGAACATTGGGAACAGCGTAAGATTGATACTGTTTACAGTAAGATAAGAAATGCTTTTGTTGGGACTGCTACCCCATATTATGTTGAAGATGGTTA
>JBFHKM010000083.1:0-13269 GCA_041595335.1 Sphaerochaetaceae bacterium | reverse complement strand
TGATATCATGATGATATCATCTTTATAATTTTTGATGCCATCAATCAAAGAGACTCGTCTCTCTCTTATTCTCTCCTCAATTTCTACTAAATTATCTCTCTTTGCATCATAATTTTTGAATTCTTCTTGAACCAAATTGCTGTAGAATGATGCTATATCATCAATTATGATTGGACCTGTTGAATCATCTATGATTTTGATAAGATTATCAGTGCATCTGATTGTGTTCATTGAACCAGCAATGCTATCTTCAATATCTTTTGTACTTATGTAAGTCAGTTTATCTTTATTTTTTGATGCAAGGCAAAGAGCTCTCTCAGTTTTTCCACTGTGATAGCCGCCAAGTATTAGTGAATGCATTATATTTTCCTTATTGTTGTTGTGGCTCATTTCAATATCAGAAGTCTTCTGAGCAAAATAACATGTTATCTACAAAAATGTCTTGGAAATCTTTATCTGTTGAAAGTTCTATGTACTTTGCATTTTTTCTTATCTTAACCATATCTTCTTTAGCTCTATCGCTCACCAGACACTCAAGAGCACCTTTCAGACTTGAGTTACCAATAGCTTTTATTCTTGTGTAATCGTCTATTGGAACAAGGCCCAGTGTTACAGCATTTGATGGATTCAAGAATGTCCCAAGTCCACCTGCAAGATACACATTATCAATATCATCAAAATCTAATCCCTCGTGGTTAAGAAGAATTTGAATTCCAGCCGCTATTGCAGCCTTTGCATACTGAACCTCTCTCACATCTTTGATTGAGAAGTACAGATCTGTATTTTTGATTGAAAAATCCTCTTTCATTGCTCCAGTTTCATCAATTATGTTGGTCTTCAAAAGAATTGCAACCAAATCAATTATTCCCGAGCCACAGATACCAATGGCATCTTTATTTCCTATTGTTTTATAACCGATACCACCATCTTTTTCAATGAAGAATTCGTTTATGGCTCCTTGAATTGAACCACAGCCACAGGAAATCGAAGCTCCCTCAAAAACAGGACCAGCTGCACATGAGCAAGTTATTATTCTATCTTTATTCCAGAGGGCAATCTCTCCATTTGTTCCAAGATCAAATAAAGCGTTGACCTCTGAGGGAACTTGAAAATGAGATGAATGAATTCCTGCTGTGATATCAGAGCCTACGTAGGAGCTGATTCCACCAATCAGGTATATTGGACATTGAACGTCAATTCCAAGTTCCTTTCCCTCGTAAGTTCTTTCCTCTAAGAATTTCGGTATGAAAGGAGCTCTTGCGATTCCTGATGGATTCTCTCCTGTAAGTAGGTGCATCATTGTTGTGTTTGCTGCAATTACAATCTTATTGAGATCCTCAATTTTCAAATCTAACTGAGATAGGAGAGTGTGAATGTGTTCACTCAGTTGAGCTGTTATTGTCCTCTGCTCTTTCTTCAGTCCATTCTCATGATCTTCAGAGTAGGATATGCGTGTTATCACATCAGCTCCATATTTCTTCTGATTGTTGAGTGATGACAGCTTGTTCAATATCTTTCCACTGTTGAGATCTACAAGAAATAATGCCAAAGAGGTTGTTCCAATATCAATTGCTATTCCATAACCCTCTTCTTCATTATCGACTTGAATTGAACCCTCATATGATTGCAATATATTGCAATCACAGCTGCTGTTGGGTATCTCAATCTCTAACGCACTCAGAGCCCTTGTCTGACATGCCAGTCTGTAGTTATCTGGTTTTCCTTTCAGAAATTTCTCTTCTTGCTTTGTCTTAGAAGAGCACTCTCCTGAAATTATCTTTATCATGCATTTGCCACATAAACCTTTACCACCGCAGTATGTAGTGGGGAAGATGTTTTCCCTCTCATTCAGGTTCTCAAAGATAGTATGTTGTTCATCAGCTAAAATAGATATTTGCATTATTTCAAGTCCTCTGTGTTTCTAGTTTAGCATATTATGAATTGTCATTTATCTAAAGTATTGTATAATTTTACTATTTTTTTCACTAAATTCCGCTGATTGATCACTTATCATATCAAAGTTGATTCTCTCTGTTGTTTTGCACTGCCCAAAAGATGCTCCTTTCAGTTTTTTATTTCATAATTTTGAGTGATAAAATCTTTAACTAATTTATTATGGAAAAAAAATATTTGGAGTATTTTTGAGCAATCGGAATATTTCTAAAGATTCTTAGAATATATCTAAACTTTTTGTTAAAAATTTTGCAAATAAAATTTGATGACATCAAATATCGGTAAATATTTAAAGATTTTTAATTTTTCGTTTAATGACAATTTTTTTATACGTGGTAGTCTATTTATACAAAACTTTTAGGAGGTTTTTTTAATGAAAAATATTAAGAAAATTATGTTTGGTGTTTTATCAGGTTTGATGCTCATGTCCAGTTTGACTGCACAAGGTACTCAAGAGACAGGAAAGGAAAAACAAATGGTGATTGGGTACTCTGTACAAAGTATGGAAAACGATTATTTCGTATCTGTAGTTAACGGAATGAAAGAAGAGGCTCAAAAGAAGAATGTAAAACTTATTGTCTGTGATGCTGCATCTGATGCTGCAAAACATATTGATCACATTGAGAATTTTATCAACCAGGGAATTGACGGTATCATAATCAGCCCTGTTGATGAAGAAGTTCCAGTCAATGCTGTTGCTGAAGCTATTGCTGCAGGTATCCCTGTTGTTGCTGCAAACCAACCTGTAAAAGGAGCATCTGCTTTTTATGGTATTGATGAACATACATATGGCTACACTGGTGGTGGTATAGCTGGTAAATGGTTGAATGAAAAAGAAGCTGATGGAACAATCGAATCTTTATTAGATGAAGATGGTTGCATTGATGTTTGTGTTATCAGACAGGACTTTGTAACATCTTGTATTCCACGTGGTGATGGTCTAAAAGATGGTCTTGAAGATGCATACACTGGCAAACACCCAATCAAATACGTTTTGGAGAGCTCAGGTAATGATGCTGCAAAGGGTATGAAGATTGCAGAAGCTGCTTTAACAAGCAATCCTTCTACTTGTATTGTTCTTGCTATCAATGATTCAACAGCTCTAGGTGCTTATGAAGTATTCATGGCAGATAGCTCAAAGAATGCAGACAATGTTTGCATCACAGGTTTGGATGCTCTTCCTGAAGCTTTAGAAAAAATCGCTGGAAATACAATGTATAAAGGTACAGTTGATATTCAACCAAAGCAGGAAGGTGCTGATATGTTGGACATCTGTTTGGACGTTATTGCTAATGGTCCTATTGCAGAAAAAATCGAAATGTCTATGAAAGCTGTAGATAAAGACGATATCTCAGATTATATCAAATAGTAAAAATCTGGAATGATGGGTAGGCAAGAAAACTTGCCTATCTGTTTATAATTAAGGAGTTATGTATGTCCAACATACTTGAATTGAAGAATATAACAAAGGAATATCCTGGTGTTCACGCATTAGATGATGTATCCGTTTCTTTTGAAAAAGGAAAGATACATGGTCTTGTTGGTGAAAACGGTGCAGGAAAATCCACTTTGATAAAAGTAATAACAGGTGCCATAAAACAGAATGCCGGAGAGGTCTTTTTTGAAGGCGATCTGTTGGAACCAGGCAATCCTAGAAAAAGAATAGATCTTGGAATTGCAGCTATTTATCAAGAATTCAATCTGTTTGATGAGCTCTCTGTTGCAGAAAATATCTATTACAACCGATATATAAAAAAACATGGTCTCATTGATTATGTTTCAATGGCACAGGATGCGCAAAAAGTTATTGATCGTCTTGGTGTCAAGATTGACCCAAAGGCTTTGGTAAAAGAGCTCTCTGTTGGTTACAAGCAGTTGGTTGAAATTGCAAAATCTATTTCAAGAACAGTCAAGTTCATGATAATGGATGAACCTTCAGCTCCTCTTACTAACAACGAATTGGAATATCTGTTCAAAATCGTCAAGCAGTTGAAAGAAGATGGTGTGACCATATTGTATATCTCTCATAGATTAGAAGAGATCTTTGATCTATGTGATACCGTAACTGTATTTAGAGATGGAAAATTCATCAAATCAGAGTTGGTTTCAGATACCAATAAAGATGAATTGATAACCTTGATGGTAAATCGTGAGTTAGATAGTACCTTCCCAAAGGCAAATTTAAAACGTGGTGAGAAAGTTATTGAAGTCAAGAACGTCTGCAGCAGAAAATTGAAGAATGTAAGTTTTGATGTATATCGTGGTGAAAGATTTGGACTTGCAGGACTTGTCGGTGCAGGTCGAACAGAAATTGCACGTGCAATATTTGGAGCTGATGAGAGAATATCTGGAGAGATCCTAATAAACGGCGTTCCATTTGATGGGAAATCCCCACAGGAAGCCATCAAAAGAGGAATAGGATTGATTCCTGAAGACAGAAAAGCAGAAGGGGCTTTACTCAGATTGTCAGTTAAAGAGAACATCGGATTCGTCAAGATGGAAAGTAACAAGCAGATGTTTGGACTAATTGATCCTGAAGAAGATGAAAGAATTGCAAATGAGCAGGTTAAAGAGCTCAGTATAAAAACTCCATCAATTGAACAAGCTGTAAAGAACCTCAGCGGTGGTAATCAGCAGAAAGTTGTACTTGCAAAATGGTTGACACAGGATAGCGATATCCTCATTTTCGATGAACCTACTCGTGGTATTGATGTAGGTGCTAAAGAAGAAATTTACAACATAATTAATAAGCTTGCAGAAGAGGGCAAGGTAATAATAATAATCTCATCCGAGATGAATGAACTTATCGGTATGTGTGATCGAATTGTTGTAATGCACGAGGGTGAAGTTATGGGAACCCTCGAAAAAGATGCCATAAATCAAGAAAAAATATTAAGCATGGCATCTGGAATAAGGGAGAATTAAAAAATGAGCAACAATAGAAATAGCCTCAAAAAAATAGATTGGTCGAGTATTGGTATCACCTTAGCACTTATAGTTATGTTTATCTTCTTTTCCATATTTGGAAATAACTTCTTGAGTTCAAGAAATGTGATAAACATCTTCAGACAGGTAGCTGTAATTGGTATATGTGCTGTGGGTATGACTGGTGTTATATTGACAGGTGGTATTGATTTATCTGTTGGTAGTGTACTTGGTTTGACAGCTGTCAGTTCTGCCTTGTTTATGGCAGATGGAATGCCAATCTTTTTGGCAGTCATTCTTTCTTTGATGATTGGTGTATCAATTGGAGTAATAAATGCTTTTGTTATTGATAGATTGAAGATGCCTCCTCTCATCATGACCTTAGGAACAAATACAGCACTTCGTGGTGTCATCTATCTTATCTGCGGAGGAATGCCTGTTTATGGTCTTCCTGAATCTTATAGATTCTTGGGCCAAGGTAATATTTTAGGCATACCAACTCAAGTTTATATTCTAATCATTGTATTTATTTTGGGTTATATAATATATAATAAGACCGTTTTTGGTCGCGAGATCTATGGTCTTGGAGGAAATCCTGAAGCAACAAGACTATCAGGTGTGAATACAAGCAAAACAATTTATAAGATTTATATATACGAAGCATTCTTAGCATCTCTTGCAGGTTTGATACTTCTATCACGTGTTAACAGTGGTCAACCAAGTTTGGGTGATGCCTATGAAATGGATATCATCACAGCTGTTGTATTGGGTGGTGTCAGTGTTGCAGGTGGTGAAGGTAAATTCTCAAGAGTAATTATCGGTGTTCTTTTCATGGGTGTCCTAGCTAATGGTATGAACATGATGAATATTGGTGATTATTGGCAGAGAGTTGTTAAAGGACTTGCTTTGGTAATAGCAGTAGCAATAGATCTTTGGTCAAAACAACAAAAAGCAAAAGCTTGATAGAGGAGATAGTGATGAACAGACGTGAGGCAGTAATCGCTGCATTGAATCATGAAGAGACAAATCCAGTTCCATACTTTTTTGAAGGAACTCAGGATTTCCATGATATTTTAGCAGAATATACTGGAGACCCTAAAATTGAAGAGCATTCAAATCTTTATTTGAATTACAAACAGTACTGGGGTTGGCCTACAGAGATGCCAGATAGACCTGGTTATTTCAAGGATGAATTTGGCGTAATTTGGAATAGAAATGGTATTGATAAAGACATCGGTGTATCAGAAGGTTCATTGATGGAAGATTTTGAAGATGGCATAACATACAAATTCCCAAAATGTGATGAGGCCAGACTCAGAAAAGAACTTGAAGAGTTGACAAGCAACAAAGATAAAGATGACAGATTCACAATGTATGGCTTTGGATTTGTTATGTTTGAACGCTCTTGGTCAATCATGGGAATGGAGAATGTTCTGTGTTCAATGATTGCTGAACCTGAAGAATGTGAAGAATTCTTCACTCAAATTGGTGATTATTTCTGTCATCTAGTTGATATTGCATTGGAATATCCATTGGATGGTGTTTACTTTGGTGATGACTGGGGACAGCAGAAAGGACTCATCATGGGACCAAACCACTGGAGACATTACATAAAACCTCAGATGGCTCGTCTTTATAAAAAGGTACGTGATAAAGGTCTCTATGTATTCCAGCACTCCTGTGGAGATTGCCATGAATTGTTCCCTGATTTAATAGAAATTGGTTTGAATTGTTATCAAACATTCCAACCTGAAGTATATGATATCGAGCTCATGAAAAAGCTTTATGGTGATAAATTGACATTCTGGGGTGGTATCTCCACTCAAAAATGCTTGCCAGTTTGTACTCCAGAAGAGGTTAAAAAAGAAGTTGTTAGAATATTCAAAGCACTGCATAAAGGTGGTGGACAGATCATCGCTCCGACTCATGCATTGGAATTGGATGTTCCACCTGAAAACATCGTAGCTATGTTGGAAGTTCTTAAAAACCAAGATAAATATTTCTTCAACGGTGTGGATGATAAATAATCTGATTTCTTCATAATAATATACTGCAATATTTTGACCTCGTTATCAAAGTATTGCATATCTCTGGGGGTATGTTGCCAAAGTTGTAGCATATCCCTTTTGTTTTTAAAAAATGTAATTGTTATGTGAATGCATCTATTATATACTTTACAGAAATGGAGGAATCATGTTCAAAAGAGGTATTGCTGCAATATTTTTGCTATTGTTCAATTTTACTTTACTTTTTGCTACTTCCACAGCAGATTTTAAAGATGGGGGCTCTGTTGTTTTTCTGGTTGATGATTTTCATTCCTCTGTGAGCAATGAGATATCTTATGATATATACAATTATCTATTTGAACGAGATTTAGAGTGTGATTTGATAAACTGCGAGAGCAGCATATCAAGGCAGAAGTGGTTGGTTGAAAATGAGATCAACCTAAATGATAATCTCAAATATTTGATAATGATGCCACTTTCTTATTACGGATTTGAGAGGAGCCTTGAGATGGCAGCTTCAAAAGGAATCCATATAATCATCGTTGAAAATGATATAAATTATGAATCGGCTATAAAGATATTGGTCCCATGGCAGAAGGCATCAAACTCTCTTCTGAGCTATGTCTCATCGAGTGATAATGATATAAAGAATTTCGTTGAGCTTCAAGGAAATCTCATGGGTGGCAACGCATCTTCAATTTCTACTGAATTTAAAAAGAATGTTACAAAAAATAACTGGAAAATAAACAGAATACAGGAAAATTGTTCCTCACGACAGCTGGGATATGAGAAAACTCTCTCATACTACAGAACTGCAGTTGATAAAGGTCAGACATTTTTCTTTGCTCACACAATGGAGGCTTCAAGAGGGTTCTTAGATGCAAGTCTGATGATAGATCAAGATTCTTTGCAGCTGCTGTCTCTTGATGTGAATGATGCCATAAAAAAATCAATTCTCTGCGGATATACCACTGCAGGTATTTATTATGAAAGAAACTATGGAGAGAGAATCAATCAGTTGATTGAAGACAACAATCTCGCGAATTCTATTTATTATCTTGATTATGAATTGATTTCAAAGGAGACTCTTGATGAGTCTGAATAATAAGAAAAATAAAAACCACAGCATATTTGCTGAAACAAGAAAATATCTTTTCAACTTCTTCTTCATACCATTTTGCATTCTGCTTATAATATTCTCAATAACATTCTATAACAATGCAAGAACGAAACAGGTGAGTGACAGTGAATCACAGTTTGAACAGACTGTTTCAAATATTGGTGATGTGGTGAGTTACTCTCAAAAAGTGCTTGCAAGTATCTCTCAGGATAATACATTGCTTGAGGTTCTCGAAAGTTCTTATGATGATGATATTGAGATGTATAAAGCTGAGTTGAATTCTGATGCTCATCTATACAACTACAACAAAGATGAAAATGATGAGATGTCTTTATATGTGATTGGAAAGAACAATATTGTTTTGAGTTCAAACAACGAGAATCTAAACACGCATGATTTTACAGATGATAGATGGTACTTGAATACAATTTCTGGAAAGAATTCAAACATGGAGGTCTATAAGGGATCTCATTTTACCAACAACAGACATGATGTATTTGCTCTTCTGTCTCTTCCAATGCTCTCTTTTGAAGACGGAAGCTCTCTTGGAGTCTGTGTATCTGAGATAAACATATCAAGAATATTGGAAGATGAAGTTCTGTTTGATTTTACATATTTCTGTGTTCTAGACAGTGATGGTATTTTCTACATATTCAATGACGATGTTCAAAATACAGACTCATTTACAGAGCAAGCCAATAAAATAAGATATTGGGAGGACAAGTATCATCAGAGAGTGCCTGTACTTGAGCACATAGGAAGCTTTATCACCGTTACAATGGAAGAATCACACAGCAGTGCTGTTTTCTTAGCAGGTGTTGATGCTCGTCAGTACATGAGTCTTCTTGTACTGTTCCTGTTCTTGCTGCCAGCAATCATATTCCTTGTAACTCTTGTTGCACGATATTTTGCAAAGAGAATTTCCAATCAGATCACAGAGCCTGTTGCAATTCTTTGCTCTCAGATCGATAAGGTAAGCGAGGGAGATCTATCTGTATCTTTCACCTTCAAAAATAATCCAGAGCTTGCAAGAGCTGCAGATCACTTCAGCTCGATGGTTGTGAACATAAAAGAGTTGATAGATCAAGTATTGAAGGAGCAGAATGAGAAGAGACAGTATGAACTCATGCTTCTTCAGTCTCAGATAAATCCTCATTTCCTATACAACACCCTTGATTCCATAATATGGTTGGAACGCATGGATTGCAAAGAGGACAGCATCGATATGCTCAATGCTCTGACTCTATTTTTGAGAACAGGATTGAATAAAGGTAAGGACATAATATCTCTTGAAGATGAGATTCATAATGTTGAGAGCTATCTGAAGATACAATCTCACAGGTACAGAAATGTATTTTCATATGAGATAGATGTTCCTCCAGAGATGAATGATATCCTTGTTCCCAAATTGATATTGCAGCCACTTGTCGAAAATGGTATATATCATGGAGTAAAAAATTGCAGTGAGAAAGGTTTCTTGCACGTCTATGCGTATTCAACCGAAAAGGAAGATGTCATAGTGGTTGCGGATACTGGAATTGGTATGGATGAGAGCACAAGGTCATCTCTTCTCTATGATGGAGATGAGGAGAAAGAAATAAGTGATTCAACATCTTATGGTCTTTACAACGTTCAAAAAAGATTGAAATTATACTATAATGATAGCGTTTCTTTTGATATTGAGAGTGCACCTTTTAAAGGGACACAGGTTATCATAAAGCTGGCACATCGCCCCAATACAAAAACAATGAGAGACACAGCCAGCATTGAAAAATTAAAGGAGATTGAATCGAATGAGTAAATTTACACTCATCATATCCGATGATGATGAAATCCTGCTTGCAGGACTTCTATCTCTTGTGAAATGGAACGATATGGATATAGAAGTTGTTGCAAGTGCTACAAATGGTATTGAAGCTCTTGAGGCCGTAAAGAAGTTTCGTCCAACCATGCTTCTTACAGATATAAAGATGCCATTGATGAATGGCGTTGAGCTCATGAAGCATGTGAAGAAGGTATCTCCTCAGACCATCATTGTTGTCATCAGTGCTTATGATGATTTTTCCTATGCCAAATCAGCAATTCAAAATGGAGCAAGTGATTACATCTTAAAACCAATAGATGTTGAGAAGCTCTCGCAGGCCATAAAGAGCCTTTTGGAAGATGCTCAGGAGCACAGTCAGCTGGTTGAGAAGCTCGATAAAATAAAAAGCATCGAAAATGAATTGGAGCAGAGTGGAATCAAAGAGATGTTTGATGCTGCAATGTTCAGAAAATACAGTGAGGAGCAGTTCAAAAAAACATTCAAGGGACAGCTCGATAGATACAGATATAAGAATTATCAAGTTCTTCTTCTTAGAAACCATCTCAGTTATGAGGAATATGCGAGCATAACCAAAATAATTGAGGATCATTTCTCATTGAAATGTGTGTGTATCGCTGAATTCATGCGACTTTATATTGCAGTTGGATCTGATGAAGATGATTTTGATGAGATAAGAGCTCACATAAAAGAGTTGAGTAAAAAACAGTGTGGACTGAATATATCATTTTCATGCGGACTTGTTGTTCAAGATATATACAACCTGTATGAGTCAAATCATGAATCTAAGATCTTAGATGAACTCGGTTATGATGAATATGAGAATCAGGACCTTGTCAGCAACAGCATGTTCAAAGAGAACTTTCAGGTGAGCAGAAGAATTGCTTATTCTCTTTCTGATAAACTTTATGAATCATTGATGAAGGGTGATATGCCTCTACTGAATGATTATTTTGACAGGTATGAAGAAGCTCTGAAGTCCTGTGGTGAGAATGCATCAAATATTCTGATATACAATGTAAATGCGGTGTTCTTCAAGCTTACCAAACAGTTTGAGAGCATAGATATAGACCTAAAAACGCTCTGTAACACACAGACTGAAGTGAGTTTCAATATTCTAGAGAGACCTACGTTTAAAGAGCGTCTTGAGGCCTTTAGGACGTACATACAGAAGATAGCGGACTACTATCAAGGAAGTCTTCTGGGATCTCACGAGGAATCGATAAGAAAGAGCTGTGATTATATTGATGAGAACTATTCTAACTCTAATTTGAGTCTATCTGATGTAGCAGATTATGTGGGTATGTCAAAGAATTACTTCAGCACTCTCTTCGGTGAGATAATGAAGAAGACATATTCTGAATATCTAACAGAATGCAGAATCAGAGAGGCTCAAAGATTGTTGATGAACACAAAACTGAAGAACTATGAAATTGCCAACAGAGTGGGATTTGAGAATCCAACCTATTTCAGTTTTGCATTCAAGAAAGTTCTTGGTGTGACTCCCTCTAGCTATGTGAAGATGATCAAAGAGTGATGTGATGCATTTAAAATTGCATTATTTTGAGAGTGTGGTATATAAAAGCCACACTTTTTTGTTTGCAAAAGTAGGTTCTATTTTTCCTCTCAATTATTAAATGGTAAGAAATAATAAGTGTGTAATTTCTATTAAATCAGTTATTTTTGTTGTGATATTTTAAAAAATTGATATATACTTGATTCAAGAGTTGGGCTTTAATTAAAAGAAAAGCGTAAGCATTTTCTTATAAAAGGACAACGAACCTAACATATGTTACAATCTTAATTTATGTATTTACTTATGTTATTTTAAATTAAGTAAAAAAATACATATGTTGTGTTAAAATTTTTTATATTTGATGTTAAAATGTTAGTTAAAATACATATTGTCGGAATATTAAGAATTTATTGAAAAAATCTACTAGGAGGGGAGATGGAAGATTCTAAAAAAAACTATTTGAAAAAAGCTATGCTTTTACATGCCGTTGCGGACTATTCTTTAGTAAAAAAAGGCGATTCTTTATATAATCAGTGTGCACAAGCGATTGAAGGCGGAATTACCCTTCTTCAGTTGAAAGCACAGGAATTATCTGATGAAGACTTCATCAAAGAAGGTCTGAAAATTAAGAAACTTTGTCATGAAAATAATATAAAACTTATAATAAACAATAATTTGAATGTTATGGAAAAAATTGATGCAGATGGAATACATCTGAATCAAGACATGATTGAGATAAAGAAGGTTAGAGATAGAATTGGAAGTGAGAAGATCCTTGGAGTTACAGTTCAAACTCTTCAAGAATCGATGGGTGCAATATGTGATGGTGTGGATTATCTTGGAATTGGAGATTTATTTGCAACGACCAAGCGTTTCAATGCCGTTGATGTATCTCCTGAAACTTTGAAATCTATAACAAGAATATCACCGGTTGCAACATGTGGGCTTGGTGGAATTGGATTGAACAATATAAGAAATCTCTCAAGATCTGGATTGAATGGCGTTGCTATAATATCAGCAATATTTGCGAGTGATGATATAAAAAGTGCAACAGTTGCTCTAAAAAAGAAATGTGAGAAAGCATTCTGTATGAACAATAAGTCTGTTCATATCTATGATCTGGATGGAACACTGATTGATAGTTTGGGTATCTGGAGTGATCTTGCTTCAAATTATTTGAGAAGCAAGAAAAAGAATCCTAAAGCAGGTCTGGATGACTTGATTGTAAAATTGAGTATCGAGGAATCAGCTGCATATCTCAAAAAGGAATATGACTTGGAGGAGAGTGTGGAAAACATAAGAGATGAGATTCTTGAAAAAATTCATGATCTTTATGCAAACTCAATTAACTTGAAACCTGGTGCAAAAGAATACGTTGAAAGAATGTACAACAAAGGTGCCATTTTGGCTGTTGCAACAGCTTCATCAAGTGATTTATGTAAGGCCGTTTTGAAGAACAACAATCTAGATAGATATTTTACTGTCATCAAGAGTGAGGTTGAAATTGGAGCATCAAAAGCAAAGAATACAGATATATGTGATTCTATAATTCAGGAGCTTGGTGCAGATAAAGAAGATACAATAGTATTTGAAGATGCAGCTTTTGCAATCAGAACACTGAAGAAAAATGGATATTTTACAGTAGGTGTTTATGATGGCCATAACAAAGAGGGTATCTCAAGTCTGTCAGATTATTACATTGAAGATTTTAGAGCAGAATAATTATCGACACTAATTTCTTTCATAGCGTAAAAAAAGCTCCCATGAATAAAACCATGGAAGCTTTTTTTTAATGATGTGCGCATAACTGAGTATTATTAATAAATAATCAAGTTAAATAAGTGATAGGTGTGATTTATTTTTTAACCAATTCTGTAGGTCCAAAAGTAATACCAGATGTAGCTATAGTAAAATTTAAAGTGGTATC
>JBFHKM010000082.1:0-13295 GCA_041595335.1 Sphaerochaetaceae bacterium | reverse complement strand
CATTGCAGTACCCTTTCCTATTGGAACAACAAGCTACGTAATAAAAGATGACATTGTAAAGAATCTTGAGTATCTTGTCACATTGAAAAACATTGAAGATGTTGAGCTCGTTTTCTTTGAAAGCAAGTGGCCAGATAGTCTTCCAAGTGCTGAAACAATAAGATATCTCAAAGAGATATCAGAAATAAACAACATCTCTTACACAGTACATCTTCCATACGATGTTGATATATCATCAGATATAGAGAGTGAGAGACTTTTGGCAATAAAGACATGGACTTCTTTTATAAACAGAACAAAATCACTTCCAATTCACGGCTATGTTGCACATGTTCATATTGGAGAGATGGAAGATGATACATCTGCTTTCAACTCCAAAGATGTTGATGAGATGCAGCTTGCATCGATACTCAAGGATACAGAAGACAGCCTGACTCAGATATTGAATGACACTGAAATAGACCATGATCTTCTCTGTCTTGAAACACTTGAGAAGAGACCTTTTGATCTGATGGATATGATTGACAAACTTGATCTGAGAATAGCTCTTGATGTTGGACATATGGTTCGCTTCAAATACTACAATGCAGAGATGATCAGAACTTTATTGCCACTGACAAGAATTGTTCATCTTCATGGAGTTGCAGATGGTGAGGACCACAGAAGTCTCACTGAAAATAAGGAC
Source organism: Sphaerochaetaceae bacterium (assembly GCA_041595335.1). Taxonomy (GTDB): domain Bacteria; phylum Spirochaetota; class Spirochaetia; order Sphaerochaetales; family Sphaerochaetaceae; genus Pleomorphochaeta. Next base: position 12,610 of record JBFHKM010000082.1, on the reverse strand, counting down.
TTTGATTTGGACAAATTCTTAGAAACTCTTCATGAGTACAGTCGCAGTGACATAGTTGTAACATTGGAGGTCTTTGATAAGAAAAAGCTCCTTGATTCCATAGATTATCTCACAATGCCAAAAGAAGGTATGTGATGCATGATGTAACATTGGTACTTGGAGGCGGTCGCAGTGGCAAAAGTACTTTTGCCGAGAAGCTGGCCCTCAAAAAGGGAGATGATGATAAGAAGCGCTACTACATAGCAACAGCTGAAGCTTTTGATTCTGAGATGAAAAACAGAATACAAAAACATAAGGAGCGTCGTGGTGATACTTTCATAACAGTTGAAGAGAGCATTGATATATATAAGGCCATTGACGAGATTCAAGATGATGCATCAGTTGTTCTACTTGAATGTCTTTCAGTATGGTTTGGTAACATTCTGTACTATCATTTTAAAGAAAAAGAAAGCGATGAGGAGAGAGAGGAAAGAGAGCATTTTATAGATTTCCAGATCAAATCTTTACTTGAAGTTCTAAAGAAAGTAAGATGTCCAGTGGTGATAGTCAGCAATGAAACAAACCTTGAGATTTTCCCAACCAATGATGAGGAGAGCTCAATCTTCATAAAGAAGGCCGAGGAGCTCAACAGAAAAATCGCTTCTTTATCAGATTCGGTATATTTCTGTATTGCAGCAAATCCTTTGAAACTAAAATAATAGAAGGTCAAAATGAACAAAAAAAAATATGGAATTGGTCTTGCAACAGCAGTTAGAGGCCTTTCAAGATATTGGATGAAAGGAAAAGATTGTAAAAATCAAGCAACCGCTCTTCATTGGTATCCTTCAGTTGGAGCATTTCTTGCAATCATGGCAGTGCTACCAATTGTAGCTGTGAATCTTGTGATCTTTAAATCAATTTATTGTTTGAATCCTGATGCTAGATTTCTGGAATCAGCAATTTTTGTTGCCCTTCTAGCCTATGGTTCAAGAGGCTTTCATCTCGATGGTTTTGCTGATACATTTGATGGATTTGGCGGCGGTTACACCAAAGATAGAGTCATGGAGATAATGAAAGATTCAAGAGTTGGATCTTTTGGAGCTACCGCTCTGATATGTCTTCTGATCATAAAGACAGCAGCTCTTGCAACAATATTTGAGTACAATCTGCTGCTTGTAATTCCAATTGTCATGCTGAGTCGAGCATCTCTCACACTTCAGTGCTACATAAGCAATTATGCAAAGGATACAGGTCTTGCAAAAGAGCTGTGTGATGGCTCGAATGTGAGACACATATTCAGCAATCTTGCTTTCTTACTTGTGCCTTTTTATTTTTTGGTTGTTTCAGGATATTTTGATATTGCAATAGCAATGTTCATGGTGATGATAATAAGCACAATTGCAGTACACCACATCAGCTATAAGAAGCTGGGTGGTATAACAGGTGATATACTTGGATGCACTGCAGAAGCAGTTGAGATGTGCATCAGTATTGCAGTTGCTTTCATGCTGCTCTCTTAGTAGAGAGAGAAGATAAATGAAGAGTATTTACTTCTCTTTCCATCCAAAGGGCACCTTCCTATCAGGACAGTGCTCTCTTGGACATTCACAGCAGGAGAAGTATGGTTTGTTTGACGAGAAAATGAGTCCACAAAGTGTTTTGTTTGGTAGCATGTAGGCATCACGAACCATATGAGCATCACATTCAACGTGGTCTGTGATTGTATTGAACAGTGGAGAGAGCTCTGTAATTGACCAGAGCTGCATCTCACCAGTTCCAGGTGCAACGCTTGAAATTGAATCAACATTCAAGAAGTTCTTCACAAAAACATTGCACTCCTTCTGAGCCCTACTCATAGCATTTGTCTTCAAGATGTCCTTCCAATAATCAATCAAAAATTCGTCATAATCACTAGTATCAAATTCCTCAAGACCCATTCCACAGGTTATTATATAGGCAAAGACAGTTGTGACTCCTTTAAGTGCTTTCAACATCTTTCCAGAGTAATGTTTTGAGAAGAAATCCATCTCCCCATATTCTTCCTCACTTCCCTCGTTATGGAGTTTGAAGTTTTCAATATTTCCCATCAAAAGAGTGTAGGAAGGCTGCACAAGAGGATAAGCAGAGTTGAAGAAAGACATGCTCTCCTCTCTCAGATCATCTTCTAAGTCCTCAAACTTTATTCTCTTTTTGAACCATTCTTCTGATGGTCTGTATTCAACTTTTTCAAATTTAGTAAACAAGAATCTCTCCAATTTAATCCCAATTAATTTTTATGCTATAATCATGGGAAACTTTCAATATAGCATCTTGCTTCTTGATAAGAACCACAGTTCCAACATTGCTTGCTTTTTTGCTCTCTTTTAGGTGAACCTCACCAGAGGCAATCTCGCAGAACAGTGCTCCTCTATCAGTTGTTTTGATGAAGCCCTTTGCTCTGAGTATATCTGGTGCTATTTCTGTTAAGAAACTTGAAACATCACTGAATGTGAGATTCTCTGTGAAGCTAGCTTGTCCTGTAACAGGTCGCTTGAAATCTCCCCAATTCTTATAGAGCTTTCGCTCTTTTTCCTCGAGTTTTTTATCCAAAGCAACAGTTTCAAAAGAGGACCAATCAATGCTCTTGTTCTTCACCACCTCAACATCTGCTTTATCATTTATCTCATGCAGAAGACACTTGAGTCTATCACAAGTCTCATCAGATTTTCTATCAGCTTTTGTTATGAAGAATCTATCTGCAGTGAGAGCTTGCTCTTTTATTGCATTCACACTCTCAAATAACTTCTCAAAACTCAAAGAATCAACAACACAGCTTGTGCTGCCGTAGATGAATGAGCGATTGCTTTGCTTCTCAATTTGAGAGACAATATCAAATAAAGTATTTGGCTTTGCAAGGCCAGATGCCTCTATCAAGATGCAATCCAGATCAAGATTCTCGAAAGAAAGAATAGATCTGACGAAACTTCCAGAGAGACAGGCACAGAATATCTGTCCTCCAGAGAGTCCTATCTGAGTGATCTCACTGTTGAAATCAGTCAGTGTCTCATCAATGCAGATGGAACCAAAATCATTCAACAGAAGACCGATCTTCTTTGTTCCTGCAGTTTTCAATAGAGAATTTATTAAAGTGGTCTTACCGCTACCGAGAAAACCAGTGATGAAATGCATTGGAACCTGTTTCATTATTTCTCTTCCTCAATTGCTTTCAAAAGTTCATCCCTGTTTGGAATTATGGATGCAAACTTCTTCTTACCATTGATGTAGATACTTGGAAGTTGTGTTACATTCATGGCCTTACAGCGAGCAATGTTGTCCGCAACTGTATATTTGTATTCAACAAGATCAATGCTATCTTTATCTAACTGCTCAACTGCATCCACAGCTGCAGCTTTCATGTAAGTACATGCTGCACATGTTGCACTGTCGAGAGTGAAGACTTCAACCAAAGGCTTCTTAAGATTGTCGTAATCAGGAAGCTCTCCTTCAAATTCAACATCTTCTTTTTTGTAGCCAGATACCATCTTTCTTGTCTCGTCGGTATTGTGAACAGCCTGCTCATCTCCAATTGTATTTTCAAGAGGAATATCATAAGGCATATCACAACCAGGGCTTACAATATAATGGTTTGTGCAATCAATGCTGTCAATCATATCGATTGTAGCTTTCATGTTGTCTAATTGGTTACCAAACAACATGATGCTTGTAAGTGGTATGTTACCACTCAGCGTTATATTTGCAGCATCAGTTATCTTCTTTGCTGCAGGTAGATTTACATTCTCATCTACTGAAATAGAATCAGGATGTGTCTCACACATTGGCTCTAGGTTACGTGTTGCATCACCACATACAAAGAATGCTGAATAAGCTCCCTCCTCTCTGATGGCATCAAATACCTTGGTGAAAGGCTTCTTCATGAACTCTTCAAAATGAGTTGGAGAGATCTGAGATATAAGAGGATCTGTTACAGCCACAACATCACAACCTGCTTCAATCAAATACTTTGCAACAGCAATGCAGACATCAGATGTATACTCAAGCATCTCTTCAACCTTCTCAGGTTCATCAATCATATCCATGAATATATCTGTTCCACGAAGATGACTTGCCAAAGTAAATGGTCCACAGTTCACACCATAAAGAGCGGTATCTGGGAAGAGCTTTCTAGCTCTTCTTACAGCCTCAAGCTCCATTGCAAGTCTACCTTCAGTTTTTTCAGGAATTTTGGTTGGAACATCATCATCTTCATCAACAGGGTGTGTTTTAACACTTGGAGGTGCATCCTCACTCCAAGCCAACTCACAACCTAGAATTTCAGCTTCAATTTGAAGATCAAACATTATAGGCTGTCCATCTGGATTGTAGTACTTGTTTACAGCTTTCAAAGCTTCTTCAAGTTTATCAACATCTGTTGATACCTCACGAGCTGTATATCCAACAAGTGCTCCAGAATGGACACCAGCAAATGGTACCCATGGTGTTTTGTCTGTTGGTTTGCCTTCCATTGTGTTTTTAATTCGTTCCAATCCTGTCATTTTTATTTTCCTTCTTTTAATATATTGTAAACTTTATCTGCCAAGCTTGCTGCATCTGGAGTGTAGAAATCAGCACCAATTGAATCGCAATAATCCTGTGATAGAGGAGCTCCTCCAACCATTATTGTCACATCATCACGAATACCTCTATCCTCAATCTCTTTGACAACATTGACCATCTCTTTCATTGTAGTTGTTAAAAGAGCAGAGCATCCTATAATTTTAGCGTTGTTCTCAATAGCTGCATCCACGTACTTACTTGCTGGTACATCAGAACCCAAATCAATTACATTGATGCCCTTACCTTTCATCATGATTGTACAAAGATTCTTACCAATATCATGAAGATCACCTTTTACGGTACCAATTACTGCAGTTCCAATAGGTTCCACATCATTATTGATCAAATAAGGCTGTAAAACATCAAGACCTCTATTCATAGCACGTGCTGCAATCAATACTTCAGGAACAAATATTTCATTCTTCTTGAATTTCTCTCCAATGATTCCCATAGCTACAAGCAAGCCATCGTCCAAAATAGTTTGAGCTTCAAATCCTTCATCAAGTAATTCTTGAGCCATAATTTTAACATTCTTAGCTCTTCCTCTTTGCATCAATTCTGAAATTTCTTCTAAACTAGCCATCCTTTTTTCCTCAATTCATACACTATTTGACATCGAAATATGTTTATTAATTTTATCCTCAAGGTATCCTGACTTATGAATCATAATCCCCTATTCCTTCCCAAAGATCTCTCTTCAGTGGCTCACTAGGTTCTTCCTCAAATACAGTGACGGGCTCGTTGAGGATTTTAACCTCATTCCCTTTTGGATATTAATATCCTACAGTCACAGAAGAGGCAAAGATTGAAAAATTTTATTATTTTTTGCACAGGATTATTCAGTTTGCTGATTTTTTTATTAAATTGTATACTATTTTTAATCAAATTGATTTTTATTGATGTTCTGAATTATTCAATGAATTGAGGTACTCTGCAGCCCTACTTGCTGCCTGAGCAGCGTTCTCTGTATAGATATCTGCACCAATTGAATTGCAGTAAGGTTGAGTAACAGGAGCTCCTCCAACCATGATGCAAACTTTATCTCTTATCTTTCTTCGTTTGGCCTCACCAACCACTTCACTCATCTTTTCCATGGTTATGGTGATAAGAGTTGAGCATCCAATTATCTGGGCATTCTCTTCAACAGCAGCATCAATAAATTGTTTTGGACTCACATCAGAACCAAGATCTATTGTCTCAATGCCCTTACTTCTGAACATAAGAATTACAAGATTTTTGCCGATATCATGAAGATCTCCATGTACCGTACCAACAACAGCCTTACCAATATATTTTCTATCGGATGTGGAAAGAAGAGGCTCAAGAATCTTCATGACTTTGTTGACAACTCTAGCTGCTATAAGAACTTCGGGGACAAAAACATCATAAGTTTCAAACTTTTTACTGATATGATTCATTGCAACAAGAAGACCATCATTTAAGATGGAGTTGGCGCTGATTCCGTCATCCAAAAGTTCTCTTGTTACTTTTTTTGCTTGAATCGATTTGCCTTTGATTGTCAAATCAATCAGTTCCTGTAGCTCTGCCATTTATCTCTCTTTTTTCAAGTTTTACAAAGTCTTATAAAATTTATTAATGTTGGTATATTTTTGCTCTGTTCATTTTTAATATACCATAGTTTCAGTAAAATCAAGAGGAAAAAATGATTAAATTATAAGGAGTTGAGAAAGAATCTGCAAAAACAACCACTCATCAGTGCAGACTTCAATAAAATCATGATTTTTTTGGAATTAAATACAATAATTCATCCAACTCATATAATAAACAATATTTTTATAAAAAAAACATTTCACTAATCGTAAATACGTAATAGAATAGCATCATGAACAATATCGAGAACAAAGAAATTGCTACAAATGTTAAGAATCTTGTTGAACATTATGAGAAATCTTGCCACATTCCCTGCACAGTTTATGCAATCTCAGAAATGGAGAGTGCCAATATAAACTGTCCTGTGTGGAATGAAAATATGAATGCCAATCACACAAGCTGCATTGATAATTTTATATACAATGCAAAGCAGGCAGAGCGCTTTGGTGGAAGCTACGTATTTTTTTGTGCCGGTTCATTGATCTACTGGGTGAGTCCAATCATCACAGAGACAAAAGCAACTCACATCATATTGGCAGGTCCTGCAAGGGCTGTCAGCATAGAGGAAGTTGAGGAAGATATTTCAGAAAACTTAGAAAAAGCTCCAGATGGATTGAGATCTGATTTACAGAGTATCCCCTACCTGACACCTGATGAGATTCATAGTATGAGTGAGATCTTGAGAATGTGTGCCAGCTGGGCCTCTGGTTATCAAGAGCAGAAAATGCTCGATAGTTTTCAATCTCTCTCTGACCAATCAGATCTGTTCGCTGTTATAAATAGAATCAAAGAGATGGACGAGGACAATCTTCCTCTTTTTGATCTTGATGAAGAAGAGAGACTGAAGAGAAATATAATAAACAAAGATATTGAGGCTGCAGAAAAATCACTTACAGAAATATTGGGTAGACTTTTCTATATAAACTACAACAATCAATCAGGAATGAAGCTGAGACTTCAGGAGATAATCACAATAATGTCTCGTGCCACCCTGAAGGCAGGAGCTATCGATACTGAGGTATGGAACATCTGTGAGACTTACTACAAAAATCTATTCTTGATAAAAACCTTTGAAAAGATATCTTATGATATGCATATCATACTTCATAAATTCTTTGATTTGATAAACACAAGCAACACAAATACATACTCACCTCAGATAATGAGAGCTATAAAATATGCAAATAAGAACTTCAACCAACAGATATCACTGACAAGTGCCGCTGAAAAAGCTCACCTCAGTGTCTCTTACTTCTGCAAGGAATTCCAGATTGAAACGGGTTTCACCTGGACTCAATATTTAAATAAGATAAGAATTAAACAAGCTAAGAAACTGTTGAAAACAACAGAGAATAGCATGTTGGAAATTGCCGAAGCAACTGGATTTGAAACTCAGTGTTACTTCTCAAGGACTTATAAAAAATTTGAAGGAACAACTCCAAGCAAATACAGAAAATCACAGAACACCAATTACATAAAAAGTGAAGTTGAGGAAATACACGATATAAATTAAATATAAATTATTTCTTCTCATTCAGTAGTTTAAAAAGACTGAATGAATCAAACTTTTTATTGATTTATGGTATAAAATGATACATACTGACCTAAATTTTGACAAAATAAGTAGGTATTACAAATGGATGAGAGATTGAAACAAGCACAGACAGTTATCTTTGATATAGGATCTGTTTTGGTGGACTTTGATATAGAAAAGATTGCACAGCAGATGTTGCCAAAAAGACTTGTTAAATATATACATGAGCCATTCTTTATAGAGCAGTGGTTGAAACTTGATGATGGTTCAGTTACCTCTGTTGATAGTGCAAGATTGGTCTGCGAGAAATTCAATCTAAAGGGTGATGAAGAGTTATTCCAAAATGTGATGGATAATTTCTGTGAGGTATGTCCTCCACTCCCACTTGCTTCTTCAATACCTGAATTGAAAGCCGCAGGTAAAAAAGTCTATTTATTGACCAATTATGGTGATGTTTCTTTTGCAAGATCAAAGAATCACTACTCTTTTCTACAGGAAGTAGATGGTGAGGTGGTTTCAGCTAGAGTCAAGACAGTGAAACCAGAAGATGAGATATACAAGATATTACTTGATAGATACGACATTGATCCAACTACAGCTGTCTATCTAGACGACAGGCTTGAAAATATCCAAGCAGGAAGAAAGTTCAATCTAGAGAGCATCTGGTACCCTTCTGAATACGTTGAATAGAATTGATAACAAAACATATGAAACAACAAAGCCTATTTTCGAATGGGCTTTTTATGTGCTGTTATTATTGTATAGCTGTAGCCATTGACGGTTATTATGAAGTTATCAACAAATATGTACCAAATCTCAAGAAATTAATTATGGTAATATTTAATCGAATAGCTTAGTTACAACCCAATTCTTTATGGTAATTTTTAAGTGTTGTGAATCTATATATTTTACTATTAAGTATATGTGTATCATTATTTTTTACTGCTGAAATATATTTTGATACATATTTTTCAAAACTTTTTATACTATAATTTTCTTTATTATTAATAGAAATATATTCATCAGTTGGTATTAAAAAAGGCTCTTCAGTTAAGATATAAGAAGACTTAGTAATTAATAGTGCTTTTGAATAATCAAGTCCCTTACCAAGACTATTTCCAACATGACTCTTTTTAGTAACAAATGATGCTTTGTGCTTGATATTTAACCTTAGAGGAATTGCAAATGTTAATTCATTTATATTAATTATGAATAATCCAAATCCTCTAGTTTTATTTTCAATCAATTCTTTTTAATGAGATCCAGTGCTTCTAGTAGGTTATTATTTTCATTATAAAAGGATTCACCTAATTTAATAATTTTCATAAGTACAATTACCCCAAAGCAAAAAATAAAGCCCCCAATTTGGGAGCTCCTTTACAGTCTATTCTGTTCGGATTTTTCAGTTTTTTAAATGGGACAATCCTACCACCATTTTCATTCAATTCAGATTTTTCAGTTTTTTACGTGGGGCAACCTTACCACCACCGACTGTATTAATAGTATCCATTAATTTGCTTCAATAGTCAAATTAAAAAAATTCCTAATCTTTAAATTAATCAATAATTCCAAATGACAAGGCTCAACAGAACCACTAAAAAAGTGTTTTATATTTATGCTTTCATTAGGTTCAAAACCCATCCAAGTTATGGTCAAAGCTACACAATCAACATCCCTAGTTCTAATAAATTATTGTCTCAATTGTAGTTGATAATTCTAGCAAATATCAAGTATTTAGTCTGTAACTGAATTAAAAAAATAAGATCATTTGAATTACAAGTCAATATTAATAATTTGAGTATTTTAAATAGTGAATTAATTTCGGTTATTGATATCCATTTTTTATCACGAAGTATAGATAAATCCACTGACTATGCCTAATAAATTTCGCTATTAAGATTACATAAAGCTTTCCAATAAATCTTTTCATAGCAGATGTAAATCTTTTCCCAAATTTTAGAATATCTTTTTGCTGTATTGATTTTGCTAAAACTTTTTTTTCTTTGAAGCAATGAGTTCTTAAAGTTGATTTTGATTTTCTATAAATAAGAAGTGCTGACATAAAGTTGGACTCATTCATAAAATAAAACAGAATGTGTGCAAAGTCCTATTCAAAAAAACAGGAATCAGCGTTAAAGGAATTTGAAAGATTATAATCAGCAACTAAAGCAATACATAAATTCGGTATCTATTTACCGTGGACATTTGGATAACATCTCAAACAATATGTTGATTGGTGCCGTGAATTTCTTTAACAAGGAAACCAACAAAGTCAAGAATCAATTGACAGGTGAATATGGCGAGGTACCTGCAACGGCGAGAGCTTACAAAGCGGCTAACGTCCCTTCAGTAGTCGTTGGAGATCACAACTACGGAGAAGGTTCTTCTCGTGAACATGCTGCGATGGAGCCACGTCACTTGGGGGTAATAGCTGTGATTGTGAAATCTTTCGCTAGAATCCACGAAACGAACTTGAAGAAACAAGGAATGTTAGGGCTTACTTTCGCGAATGAAGCGGATTATGACAAGATCAAAGAAGGAGATACTTTGAATTTCATCGATTTGAAAGATTTTGCTCCAAACAAACAGTTGACCTTAGAAGTGGTACATGAGGATGGGCAAAAGGAAAATATTCTCTTGAATCACACATATAATGCTGCGCAAATTGATTGGTTTAGAGCAGGTTCTGCTTTGAATTTAATCAAAATGGAGAACGCAAAATAAAAATTGGGTAATACCTGAAAACGGAAAGCACGAATCAAAGGATTCGTGCTTTTTTATGGCTTATAAGGACAGTAAGCTCAAATACAAGCCATCAATTACCTTGGCCATTCTTTTCAAATCCAACGTTTCCATCGTGTCCGTTTTTTGGTGATAATTTTTGTTTCTATAAAAGGCAGTGTCGGTTATCATCAAAGCATTAAAACCCATATTCCAATAATTGAGATGATCGGAGAAGTCAATTCCTTCTAATTTATCTGGTGCACTAAATTTTTTCGTACGAATTGATTTTGTCCTCTTGTAGGTATGAATCATTTTTCGAACAAACTTTCCACCTTTTATTTTTTTAACCAAGGTGATGTAATTACCTCTTTTACCGTAAAACAATGACAAAAAACCAAGTGGATAACTTTGTGAACCTTTGGCATCGTCGAAATAACCAATCATTTCAATCGCAATCATGCCGAATACATCAATGTTCTGATCTTTTAACCATTTGGCATGCACATAGCTTCCCATGTGATCGGTACGAAAAAATGGCGGCTCTTCTAAACTAAAGGCGACAAGGTCGATCCTATAGGTCAATTTCTGATCCTTTAATAGTCGCGCCAACTCTAACAATCCAACAATTCCACTTGCATTATCATCAGCACCTTCTTGGTCTCCACAGACGTCGTAATGTGCCCCAACGATTATTCGTGTCGTGTTTTCAGTTCCAAATGAAGCAATGACATTTTTATACGGAAGATTTTCGATGTTCTGATAGTTGACAGAATCGGTATAGGCAGCAAATTGGTTGAAGATGTACTCCGCTGTTTCATTTAATTGGTCAATATTTTTATAGTGACGCGGCTCCTTCGTTTTTGTGATTGCCGTAAGATGTTGCTCAATTCTATGTATTTCACTTTGGGTAAAACATTTTGCTGTGATTTGAAGCAAAAACAATGCAATTAGTATATAGCGCATAATAGGTCAGAAAAATAAGTTAAGATTTAAGCACAGCAAAAAGAAACTATTAACAACCACATTCGCCATAAAAACGAGTGTAGTATTTTTCACCTGCTTTGTTTTTTACCCAAATCTCACCCCAATTCATCCAAGTTTCCTCTCCACTGCTTTCTCCTTCATACACTTTTATTGTCAACGTATAGTTTTCATCGGTGTAATCAGATTTGACTGAAAAATCGCTGTATTCTTCTGTTTTGATTCTTTTGAGTCGAACGAGTTCCTTGTTAACTTGAATAAAAGCAAGGTCTTCGAAATTGTCAACGAATAGGTGCCTTTTCTTTTTGAACGCGATTGAGTCTTTTGAAAAGTAACAAGAACAACCTTCAATTTCAGCGGGTATATCATCTATAGGTTGCAGACGAAAGGAAAGTGAATCCTCGTGTAGCTCTTTTAGAGTGTTATTGTTGGTTTGAGCTTGTTTTTCTTCAGATTGACAAGAAAGAATCAATAGTGAGGAAATGAACAAGAAAATTGTGATACCATAATTCATCCGAGACCTTTTGGTCGTATGAAGATATATTTTTTTGGCATATTCCGATAGACTAAAAGTCGAATTTATAGAAATGAAAAAAAGGCTGCCAATTTCTTGACAGCCTTTCTTTTCTATTTTAAAAACAAATTAGTTCTTGATTACTCTTACTATAGAATTTCCATTGTCGGAACTAAGGTGTACAAAGTACATTCCTCTTTCTACATTTCGAAGGTCAATAATAGAACCGTTTTGTGCTGTGGTTTTTTCAACCACTACCTTACCATGTGCATCCAATAATTCAACCTGAACAAGGTCTGAGTTCGTTATTGTGATGTTCAAGAAGTCCGTTGTTGGATTCGGCGATAATGTAATGAAATTAAGTTCATTGATATCCGTTAAACCAACGTTGCTTACGGTTAAACACACCGAAGTGTCCACACAGTTTGCATTGGTTATTTCTACAGCATAGTTTCCATTTGCTGTGGCAACGAAAGTTTGGTTCGTTTCACCCGGAATAACAGCATAAGCATTGTCACAATCCAACCATTGGTAAGTAACTCCTGTGGAAACCTCATTGGAAGTCAAGTTAACCCCGTCTACCTGTGTAACGGTGATATCCGTCGACACTAGGGTTAAATCCAAAGTAACGATGCTGTCACATCCCACTGCATTTGTTAGCGTATAGGTTGCTG
>JBFHKM010000081.1:0-13423 GCA_041595335.1 Sphaerochaetaceae bacterium | reverse complement strand
TTGTTATTTACGATATTAATCTTCATATTAATTAATTTTGAGAGCTGATTTACTATATCTGCAGCATCTTGTTTTGATAATTCTAACATGAAAATATATTAGCACAGTATGTAAAAATTTCAAAACAATTTAATTATATATAAATATATTTATCTGCTGATATCAGATATAGCTTTGTCCATATCATTGTTATTTGTGAAGTCCTTTGTATATACGCAGGTCACAGGAGCTTTAGATTTCATATTGAATATCATATCATGTCCAACACACAATCCAATCGAAATATTTAAATCTGTGTTTTTGTCATTTAAATATTGAGCTTGTCCTGCTGGATTGCATAATACTCTAGAACTATTGTCTTTGAATAATTCCTTTTTTGTGAGATGTCCATATTTACAATCAACAGTGTAAACTTCAAAATCTGATTCAAGGTATTTCTTGATTATTGCAGCCTCTCTTGAGAATGTTATGCAATGTGCAATTCCTATAGTTTTATAATTAGCTGCTGATGCAAAAGCTTTAATCTGCTCAAATCTATTCAACATCATGCTAGATGACCTATCTGCAAATTTCATTATTTCCAACATCTCGTTGTTATATAAATTGCTCATTATTATATCCTTATAAAGTTATTTATCTTACTATTATCAGTATACTATTTTTTATTAAAAATACAAATGAGTAAAATAATTAAAATTAGTGTTTGGATAAATTGTAAAGGCAATTCCATAGGTTGTGGCACTTTATCAAACAGTAATCGCTATTGTGAATATAAATTGTTAGATTTTAACCTTTTAGAAAGGATTGAAATTCCAAGAAACTGAAGATTCAAATTCTTCATCTATCCAATCATAACTTGCAGATAAATCCAAGCGATCAAATAATGTTATTCCTGCTTCACTTTTTAGACTGAAATCATTATCTGTATTCAATTGATAATATGGAAGATTTCCTTCAAGAAGAATATATCCATATTCATTGTAGAAGATTATCTCACTGTTTATTGAAAGACTCAATCCAAGGTAGCTGAGAGGTAACTCTACATCACCTGTGATATCAAATAACATATTTTTATTACCTAAAGAGATACCAAGCCCACTGTAAAGTGATGGCTCCAATTCATCATCACTGTTTGTCTCTCCGATTATCATCAATTTTTGAGTCAATCCAAAGTCGTAATTAATCTTTGGGTATGAGCTAAATTCAAACAATTTGAAATTATCTACATTTACATCATTATCATCATCAAGAAGCAGTTCTATTTGAATAAAATTGATTTGAAGAGCCTGTGTTGGTCCCTGTCTTTGTTCATATCTTTCCGACGTGAAGAAAGAGAATCCTAATGTTGGATTTGTATCATCAACACCAACAGAAATTTGACTTATATAGCTATCAAGATTGGTTCCATAATTGTACTCATCTTTCTGAGGTATGAAAGTCTTACTTTCATCTAAGAAGCTTGTTTCATTTAAAGTGTTGTTATAGAAATCTTTTTTCTCTTCAATCTCTTCCTTTGTTATCTTCATATCTTCTTTATTCAATCGAACAATAGGAGGGGAGAATGTCCCTTTCTCAAGAATCAAACCATTCTTTTCCATAAGAACAGGTAGGTATGAAGGAATGAGTATAACAGGAGCTTCATTGCTGAAGTCTTTGTTAAGAGCTGCTTCGAATAATATAAGTGCTATGTCAGCACAGTTTTCTGTAAAGAATTGATATGCTAAATCATAGTCTTCAACTTCATACAATCTGTTTATAAGTCTATCAATACCATCTTTATCTATATCTAATTTATAGAAGAAAATTGTTCTTTCTTGATCAATAGTATATCTTTCTGCAATTTGAGAAAAAGGTCTTATATCTATATATCCGGGTAATCCTTTAGTTGAACCCAACACTGCTTTATTAAATGTAGTGAGAGTTTCATGTTCACCGTAGAAATTTATAGCAGTTGAATCAGTAAAATCATCTCCTTTAGATAGAACCATAAAGGTATGTCCACCAAAGGATCCGATTGACTGCGTGGAAGGACTAGCTACCATCAAATAGATGGTATCATAATTATCTGCAAGAAGATTATCTTTACTTTTAAAATAGTCGTAAACTGTATAATCTTTTTTGTCTAATTCGTACTGTCTTCCCGATATTTGGTAACCATTTTCTTCGAATTGAATGCTTTCTGCTGGAAGAGAAAATGTTAAGAAAAATAAGAGAAGTATGGAGAGAAATATTTTACTCATACCCAAAACATAGGGAATAGCTATGAAAGTGTCAATATATTTATGAATGTGTAGTAAAAATACACAAAGAAGGTAGTATTTCAAGTTACAATATCTATGATGCTAATATGTTGATATTCAAATAAATGTGATTTATGTAAAATAGTTAACCATAACAAATTAAATCATAGAATTGGAAGAAATTTATGCAATCACCTAAAATATACAGGAATTTAGTTTTTGTTGCTATATTAAACTTATAATTTGTTAACTATAAAAAACTCTCATTAGAATTTTAACAATTTTTTTTTAAAAATTATAAATCAAAAATATTATAAAAAAATCAATTTTTTTTAAATTTTATTAATTTTTAAGTTATTTAATTATTCTGAACTTGAATAATATTAAGAATTGTAGGATTGACATAAAAAAAAATCAGTTTTAAGCTTTTCGTATTAATGATAAAACGTTTTACCATAGGAGATAAAGGGTTTTATCAAAAATAGGAGAAAGAAAAAGATGAGAAAACTTATTGTTGCGTTAATAATTAGTTTGGTATCGGTATCTAGTATGTTTGCTAGTGGTACAAATGAAAAAACTGTAAGCGAAGACAGTGGAAAAACTAGGGTATGTGTTGTTTATACTGGAAACTTGGGAGATAAGTCCTATAACGATTCATGCAATATCGGTTCTCAAAGAGCTTTAGAAGAATTTGATATTGAATTGAAGAGTTTGGAAGGTTCAACCAATGATGAATGGAAAAGTAATTTGTTATCAGCATGTGAAGATGGATATGATTTAGTTATCTGTGCTGCTTCAAATTTACAACCTTATCTAGAAGAATTTGCACCTATGTATCCAAATGTAAAATTTGCAATCATCGATACAACAGTTAATGAACCTAATGTACAATCAATTAGTTTTGCACAAAACCAAGGTTCATTCTTAGCTGGTGCTGCTGCTGCAATGTTCACTCAAAAAACAGAAATTTCTGGCGTAAATGACAAAGCTGTAATTGGTTGGGTTGGTGGAATGGATATTCCTGTTTTACAAGATTTCTACACAGGTTATGAACAAGGTGCAAAATATGTAAATCCAAATATCACAATTCTAAAAGCTTTTGCAGGTTCATGGAATGATCCTTTGAAAGGTAAAGAATTAGCTCTAGCTCAATATGAACAAGGTGCTGATATTGTAATGAATGTTGCATCTGGAACAGGCCCTGGTATTTTAGAAGCTGCTAAAGAATCAGGTAAATATGCAATTGGTGTAGATTTGAACCAAGATGCTGATCAACCAGGTTCCGTTTTGACTTCTATGGTAAAACGTGTTGATACTGCTTGTTATTTAACAATTAAATCTGTTGTTCAAGGAACTTATAAAGGTGGAACAACTTCATACTTAACACTAGCTGATGGTGGTGTAAGTTTGACTGATTTTTCTGTAATGAGAAATGCTTTGGGTGATAAATTCCCTGAAGATATTGTTGAAAAATGTTCTGTAATTAATGACAAAATCATTTCCGGAGAGATCGTAGTTAAAAACTATGAAGGTTTTGGTCCAAGCACTAATTAATTTTATATGTCTTAGGCTCTCACGGGCCTAAGATTATTTTTTTTAAAAGGGAAATTCAAATTCTTGGGTTTAATTTATAGGAGAGGATAAATGGTTGAGAATATTGTTGAAATGGAGAACATCATCAAAAATTTTGGTTTGGTCCATGCCGTAAAAACCGGTTGTTTTGATTTGAGAAAGGGAGAGATCCATTCTCTAATTGGAGAAAATGGGGCAGGTAAATCCACTATGATGAAACTCCTTTATGGCATGTATCCTATTGATGGTGGTTCTATAAAAGTTCGTGGTCAGTTGCTAGAGAATCTAACACCAAAAATTGCTATTGAAAATGGTATTGGTATGGTTCACCAAGAATTTATGTTAGTAGAAAACTTAACAGTTTTGGAAAATATTATTTTAGGATTTGAACCTACAAAAGGTGCTGTAATAGATTTTGATTTAGCTCGTAAAACTGTAACTAAATTTATTGAACAATATGGAATGAACGTACAGTTGAATAAGAAAGTTCATCAGATATCAGTTGGAGAGGCGCAAAGAGTTGAAATAATCAAAATATTAACTAGAGGTGCTGAAGTCATCATTTTAGATGAACCTACCGCTGTATTGACGCCTCAAGAGGCAGATAGATTATTTGAAATTATGGAGAATTTAAAAAATGATGGCAAATCAATCATTTTTATATCTCACAAATTGAATGAAGTTATGAAGGTATCTGATCGCATCACTGTTATGAGACATGGCGATTATATGGGTACTGTTAAAAAAGAAGATACATCTCCATCTGAACTGGCAAAGATGATGATTGGAAGAGAGGTCTTTCTTGATTTGAAGAAAGAAAAAGCAACTCCAGGAGAAATAATCTGCCAAGTAAAAGATCTGTGGACATCAGGAAATAAAGAAACTTCTAAGGTACGTGGTATTTCTTTTGATGTTAGAGCTGGTGAGATAGTAGGTCTTGCAGGAATAGATGGTAATGGACAGAGTGAATTGGTTGAAGCTATTACAGGATTGAGAAAAATCGAAAAAGGTTCTGTTACATTGGATGGTAAAGACATCACCAATCTGTCACCTAAAAAAATTAGGGAAAATGGAATGACTCACATTCCTGAGGATAGAAACTTAAGAGGTTTGAATCGTCAATTGACAATCAAGGACAATTTATTGGCTTCTCGAATCGATGACAAAAAATTTAAGCATCATTTCTTAAGAAAAGATAGTTCAATATTGGAAGAATCAAATAATCTTATTGGAGAATTTGATATCAGACCAACCGATCCTGAGACTTTATTGTCTTCATTATCAGGCGGAAATGCACAGAAAATTGTAGTAGCTAGAGAGATCTCAACAGTTGGTAATTTGCTTGTTGCAGCTCAACCTACTCGCGGTGTTGATATTGGTGCTATTGAATCTATTAGAAGCATTATTCAGGAACAGAAGAAGAAAGGAATTGGAATTATCCTCATATCTGCAGATCTTGAGGAAATTATATCTTTATCTGATCGAATAATTGTAATTCATGAAGGTCACATAAGTGGAAAAATTGATGTCAAAGATGCAAATGAAGAGAATTTAGGACTGCTGATGATGGGTGGAAAAGATACCTCTAGAGAAGGTTTGAACTTGGAGGGATTGAATGAATAATACAATAGAAAAAATAGTTAAGGTTTTATTAACAATAATTGTTTCTTTTTTAGTTGGTGCAATATTTATTTTGATAATAGATGAGAATCCACTTGATGCATACACTGCTCTAATAGAAGGAGCTTTCAGTGGTAAATTGATGTTTGGAACAACTCTTGCCAACTTCACTCCATTATTATTGACTTCAATTGCTTTTGCTATCGCAGCTAAAGCTGGTGCTTTCAATGTAGGTGTTGAAGGAGAGATCTTCTTAGGTGGTATTGCAGCTGCATATATTGGAATCAACTGGACATTCTTACCAGCTCCTTTATTGTATGTTGCGTGTTTTGCAGGCGCTATAATTGTAGGTGCAGCTTGGGCTTGGATCCCTGGTGTATTGAAGGCTTATTACAATGTAAGTGAAGTATGTACAACAATTTTAATGAATACAGTTGCTGTATATTTAACTTCATACTTAGTTAATGGTCCAATGAGTGGTGGTGGTGTTAATGCTCAATCTGCTGATGTAGCAGTTACCTTGAAACAATTCATGAGACCAAGCAGTGCAAATGTAGGGATAATCATCTCCATCATTGTGAGCATTCTTATAATAGTCATGTATTATAAAACATCATTTGGTTTCAAGTTAAAATCTGTTGGTTCAAATCCATCTTTCTCAGACTGCATGGGTATTGATTCCAAAAAGATATTTGTAAAGGCAATGATGCTCAGTGGAGCTATTGGTGGTCTTGTTGGTTGCATAGAAGTTCTTGGTGTCCATGGTTATTACCTAGACAACTTTGCTACTAATTTGGGAATCAATGGTATGTTAGCAGCCTTGATTGTAAAGAGCAATCTTGTGATGTGTCCTCCTTTAGCATTCTTCTTAGCAATTCTGAGAACAGGAGCATTGAGGATGCAACAATCAACAGGTGTTCCAAAATCTTTGGTAGACACAATAACTGCTATTTTCATAATTTTTGCAACTATGGACTCTCTCTTTAATCTAGATGTATTTAAAAAAATTAAAAGAAAGAAACCTTTTGATACAAAACTCGCTAAGGGGGTTAAATAATGGATTTATCATCAATTTTAAATGCTTCATTAATTTATGCAACGTTCAGATCTGCTACACCGATTATATATGCTGCCCTTTGTGCTTCTTTAACACAACAAGCAGATATCTTAAATATTGGAACTGAAGGAATCATGCTTACAGGAGCTTTTGCTGCTGTAGCAATAAGTTATACAACGGGAAGTTGGGTGCTTGCTATTATTGTAGCAATGCTAGCTGGATTATTGATGGCTGCTATTATGGCCGTCGCTAATATTAAATATGGTGCAGATATTTGTGCAATTGGTATGGGCATAAATATGTTTGCAATTGCTATTACAAAATTTTTGATGACAAGTGTATTTGGAATGAGAGGAACTTTCTCAAATCCTGATATCGTTGCTATTCCAAGAGTTGTAATTCCAGGATTGGAATCCATTCCATTTCTAAATGAAGTTTTCAATGGTTGGGCTCTAACAGAATGGTTTGTTATTGTTTTCATAGTTTTGATGTGGTTCCTTCTGTTTAAGACAAAATGGGGATTGCATTTGAGATCTGTTGGACAGTATCCAATGGCAGCTCAAACTGCTGGTATAAACGTAACTTCAATGAAGTATCAAGCCATTTTAATTTCTGGATTGATTGGTGGATTGGCTGGTGCCCATCTATCATTGGGATATTCAAGACTGTTCACAGAAAATATGACAAACAATAGAGGATTTATGGGTGTTGCAGCTATGTTCTTCGGAAATGCTCATCCTGTTTGGACCTCAGTTGGCTGTCTTGTTTTTGGATTGACAGATTCAATTGGAGCAAGATTGCAGGCATATGGTATTGCAGCTCAATTGGTATTGATGTTGCCATACATTGTAACCATCGTTGTTTTATCAATTTCAATGGTATCGAAATATTACACAAAGAAAAGACGTCAAAGTTCATTATTACTAATCAGATAATAGGAGAAAATTATGGAAAAGCAAAAGTTAATATTAGATTGTGATCCAGGTCATGATGATGCAGTAGCTATCATGATGGCAGCTAAGAATCCCGCTTTGGATTTATTAGGAATAACAGTCGTTGCAGGTAATCAGACTATCGAAAAGACCACCATTAATGCTCTTAATGTCACTCAATATTTGAACATTGATGTTCCTGTTTATTCTGGATGTGGCCAACCTATGGTAAGAGAGAGACCTATCATAGCAGCAGATATTCATGGAAAAACAGGATTGGATGGACCAAATTTCAAACCATTAGAACGAAAGAAAGGCAGCAGACATGCTGTAAACTTCATAATTGATACAGTTATGGACAGTGATGATGATATTACAATCGTAACTACAGGTCCTATGACTAACTTAGCAATGGCAATGAGAATGCAACCACTTATCATTCCTAAAATTAAGCAGGTGGTGTTTATGGGTGGTTCCTATCAAAATGGTAATGTGACGCCTGCTGCAGAATTCAACATCATCGCAGATGCAGAAGCTGCCTATGTTGTATTTACAAGCAAGAGACCTCTTGTGATGGTCGGCTTGGATGTAACAAGACAGGCTCTTTGCTATCCAAAGATCATAGAGAGAATGGCTAAAAATGATAATGAAGCAGCTTCTTTATTCTCAAGTCTGATGAAATTCTTCTGTAAAACACAGAAGGAAGTATTTGGATGGGAAGGTGGACCGCTTCATGATCCTATAACAATAGCATATTTAATTGACCCTACGGTTTTGAAAACTAAATATGTCAATGCCACTGTTGATATCAAAGGTGTTGAAAGTTATGGACGTACCAACTGTGATATGTTCAATTACAATCATTGGGAACCAAATTGCAATGTTTCATATGAACTTGATATTGAGAAGTTTTGGAACATCGTAGAAAGCAGCATTCAGCAATATTCATAAGGACAAAAATAATGAATGATTTGAAAAAGAATTTGGAATTGCATAAGGAAGAATATTTAAATTGTTTGAAAGAACTGGTCTCTAAAGATACTCAGGATTTAGGTCATGGTATTAAAGGAGGTAGAGAGAAGAATGGGCAAGAGTATTTAATAAAATTGTTCGAAGAAATGAATGCTTCTGAAATTATAAAAGACCCTATGGATGAAAGAGCTATAGAGAGTACATATAAAAAATACAAAGAAGGGAACCTTGGACATGTTCAAGATGATCGATTCAATGTGTATGCAAAATTTGAAGGTAAAAAGGGTGGAAAGAGTCTTCTGTTTAATGGTCATGTTGATGTAATGCCACCCGGAGATGAGGACAAATGGACAAATCCTCCTTTTGAACCAACTTTAAAGAATGGTAAGTTATATGGTCGTGGAATTGCAGATATGAAAGCAGGTCTCATGGCTCCAATAATGGCCATCAAGCTTTTGCAGGATTCAAATATTGAATTACCTGGTGATGTAACAATTACATCTGTTTGTGATGAAGAAGGTGGTGGAAATGGCTCAATGCAGGCCATCTACAGTGGACAGAGAGCTGATGGTGTAGTTGTATGTGAGCCAACTTCAGATGAACTTGTGATAGCCCATATGGGATTTGTTTTTCTGAGAGTTGAAGTCAGTGGACTTGCAATTCATTCAGGTAAAAAAGCTCAAGGTGTCAGTGCAATAAGAAAGGCTATGAAAGTCATCAATGCATTGGATGAAGTTGAATACAATTGGTTGCTTACTAAAAAGCACTTTTACCTACCATCTCCATCATACAATGTTGGAACAATTCATGGGGGTACTGCTGGATCTACTGTCGCTGATAAGTGTGTTTTTGAAACATGTATTCATTATATTCCAAATCAGATGAACCATGATCAAGTAGTCAAAGAAATGACTGATGCAATTATGAGAATAAGTAAGAGTGATACTTGGTTGAAAGATCATCTTCCAATAATTACAGAATACCAAGCTGGTGGAGGATTTGAAGCAGAAATGGATTCAGATTTTATGAAGACCTTTGAAACTTCTTATTCACAAGCTTTAGGACGTAAAGTCAAACGTGTTGGCTCTTTCTGTGGTTGTGACTCTCGCCTATGGCAAAATATAGCTAAGTGTCATACTTTGCAATTTGGTCCAGGAGAGGTCGCTCAATGTCACGTGATTGATGAACACATTGAAGTAGAATCATTTTATGAAGCAATTTTAATATATGCCCAATTAATACTTAATTGGGGTGATAGATAGGAGAAAATAATGAGCAAAAAAATATTACTGGCTGGTGAGTCTTGGCTGAGCCACACAACACATGTAAAAGGTTTTGATACTTTTAACACCGCTGTTTATGAAACGGGTGAGAAATGGTTGAAGGAAGCATTGGAAAAAGGTGGTTATACTGTTGAATTTTTACCAAATCATCTAGCTGGTGAGCAATTTCCTTATACAATGGAAGAGTTAAATCAATACGACTGTGTTATTTTATCAGATATTGGATCAAATACTTTATTGCTTCCTCAAGAGACATTCAATAGCAGTGTAAGAAAACCAAATAGATGTAACTTGTTGAAGGATTATGTACTGCAAGGTGGTTCTCTACTCATGATTGGTGGATATCTGACATTCTCTGGAGTTGATGCAAAAGGCCGTTGGGCCATGACTGCAGTTCAAGATGTACTTCCTGTTGAGGTAATGACAATAGATGATCGTATGGAACATTGTGAGGGAGTCTTCCCATCTGTAGATAGTGATGATGACATATTGACAGGTATTCCAAAAGAATGGCCTTATCTACTGGGATACAATAAAACTAAGGCAACACTGGATAGCACTACTTTGGTCAGTATTGATGGCGATCCTTTAATTGCCGTTCAAAAATTTGGTGAGGGTAGATCTGCAGTATTTACATCTGATTGTGCTCCTCATTGGTGTCCTCCTGAATTCTTAAATTGGGAAGGATACATTCCAATGTGGAATAACTTACTTGATTGGTTAACAAAATAGTTACAACCATGATTTTCAATGATATTAGATTACAAAAGCGGGATTCAAAATGAATAAAGACCAACAGTTAAATATTTTATTAGATATTTTAAAAATAAATACAGTCAATGGAAATAATAACGAAAGAGAGCTAGCTATATATATTCACAATAAATTTGAGGAATATGGAATAGAAAGTGAAGTTTCAGATGTTGATGAAGGTCGATCTAATATCATTGGAAGAATTTTAGGTAAGAATGAAGAAGAGAAGATAATCTTCAACGGTCATTTAGATACCGTTCCTTTTGGAAATCTTGAAGCATGGAATTCAGATCCATCAATTCCTTTTGAAGAAGATGGTAAGATTTACTCCCGTGGTTCAAGTGATATGAAAAGTGGTCTTGCTGCTATGCTCTGCAGTTTCTGTATGATATCTGAGAGCAAGATAAAACCTAGCAGTACTTTAATTTTTCTTGGAACATTTGATGAAGAAAAGAATGGAGATGGTGCTGAAGCTGTTTTAAAATCGGGTGTTGTAGATGATGCAACTGCCTTGATAATTGGAGAGCCCACTTATAATAAAGTTGGGCTGGCAGAAAAAGGCTGCATATGGTTAAAGTCCAACGTCAGAGGCAAAACAAGTCATAGTGCATATCCTGAGAAAGGTGTGAATGCTATTGAGATGACATTCAAACTTTATGAGAAATTGAAAAGCTATGTCAAACAGTTCAATAATGAATTGTTGGGACCGGCTACAGTTTCTTTGAATAAAATTGATGGAGGAGTTGCTTCTAATATGGTTGCAGATAGTTGTGTCTCCTTATTTGACATCAGGCCTGTTTTACCTTTAAATTCTGAAATGTTGCTACATCATTTAGATGAAATAACTGATGAGCTCAAGAATGAATTTATAGACTGTAAAATGCAATTTTCATTGGAAAATGATAGACGTCCATTAGAGGTAAATAAAAATGAAAAATATGTTCAAAAATTCTCTGACATGGTAGAAGTTGTTACCAAAAGAAAAGTAGAATATGTAGGCATCAATTTTTTTTCAGATGGTTCAATTCTTGCTAAAAATGATTATAGTCTGCCTATTTTTTTGTTCGGACCAGGAAATCCTGAATTGGCACATCAACCTAATGAAAATGTTGATGTTTTGAAATATTATCAAGCAATTGAGATATATTTTAAATTTATGCAAAAGTAATGGGGCATCAATTGAAAAATAAGAATAAAAGGACCACTCTAAAAGATATTTCTAACGAAACTGGGTTTTCAATAACTACAGTTTCTTTGGTGTTGAATAATAAACCAAGTAGAATATCTGATACAGTAAAAGAAAAAATAATGACGGCTGCTAAAGAGATGGGATACAGACCCAATCAAACAGCCATTGGTTTGGTAAAACAGCGATCTACAACTATTGGCCTGATAGTTTCAAATATAAGCAATACTTTCTATGCCAATTTAACAAAGGGTATTGAAATTGCCTGTAAGGAATTGGGATATAATGTAATTCTTTGCAATACAGATGATAAGTTTGAAGCATGTGAGGAGTCCATACAAATTCTTGCAGATAAGGGAGTTGATGGAATCATTTTGGGAATGTCTACTGATATGGATGAAGAAAAAGCTCATAAGAGTAAAGCTCTTTTAGAGAGCAATAATATTCCTTTTATATTTGTTGACCGTTTCTTCTTCAGCATGGATTGTCCAACAGTCATTGCTGATAATATTCTAGGTGGATTTTTAGCCACAGATTATCTTATAAAGATGGGACATAAAAAGATAGCTTGCATAACAGGGCCAACTCAATTATCTGATGCAAGAGATCGTGTTATTGGATATAAAAGAGCATTGAAAGCTCATGGTATAAAGCTTAATGAAAACTACATAATTGATGGTGATTATAGCATGAAAAGTGGAATGAAAGCTTTTGATGATATTCAACACTTAGATACCACTGGAGTCTTTTCAAGCAGTGGTTTGATGGCCATAGGATTTTATAAAGAAGCAAGGAAAAACCATTATAGAATACCATCAGATTATTCATTGGTATCATATGATGATTATTTCTACATGGATCTGATGGAAGTTCCTTTTACCACAATTAAGCAACCAATTTTTGAAATGGGTAAGGCCTGTGCTCAAAAAATAGTGGACTTAATCAAAGGGGTGAAAGATGAAACAAATTATACCATTCTTCCTCCACAACTCATAATCAGAGAGAGTGTAAAAAAGATAAATTAAGAATTGTTCCTTTTTAGTTTTGTTTTTCATAGATATTTTTATAGATTTGGCTATTTGAATAATTCATTCGAAGGCCAATTTTTTTGTTTCTAAATATCTAATGACTAATTATATTTCAAAATTTCAAATGAAAAAATCGTACAAGATTGATGTGTTTCCATTCTAAAAATAAGTACATTTTGTGAAGAGTTAGCTAAATCAATAGTGTGGATGAATTGAATATATGATGCTATTTCTAAATAATTGAAATAAAATGCTAGAAATGGCTCATATATAGAACTTTTTCAATTTTAATTTTAGTTTTTGTTTCAATTTTTACTTATTCTATATGCAACAAAAATAATCTATCTAATTTCTGTAAACTGATGTTATAAAATAGAATATTGCAAAAATAATACTAGTGGTTGGCAATTTAAGCAGATGTATTTTTGATTTTCTCCTTTATTCTATCTATAGGAGGAAAGCATGAGTGATTACTATTTAGCTATCGATATTGGTGCTTCAAGTGGCCGTCATATACTTGGTAAAGTAGACAATGGAATTATTACATTGAATGAAATTCATCGTTTTACCAATGGTATAGAGAAGGTCAATGGGCATTTTTGTTGGAACCTTGGGCATCTTAGCTCAGAGATTCTTATCGGTATGAAAAAAGCAAAAGAGATGAATAAAATTCCCAGATCAATTTCAATTGATACATGGGGGGTGGACTTTGTTCTTATCGATGATGTTGGAAAATTGGTTGGTGATTGCATCAGTTATCGTGATCATAGAACTACCGAT
>JBFHKM010000080.1:0-13652 GCA_041595335.1 Sphaerochaetaceae bacterium | reverse complement strand
TCAATAGCACAATAAAACTCTCAGATCTTGAAGTGACTATATAACAAACCAAGGCAATTGAGTCGATGAAAGAGTGCTTGTTCAACTCTTTATTTAAAATCATATAACAGACAGCTCAATGAACAATGCATATAAAATTTCTAGCCTTGATTCATTCATAATTGAGTCTTCAAAACAATTGGATATTTTAACTGAATTTAATTGATATTGAATGAGGGAAAAAATATCCCTCCATCTTATACGGCACTCTGTGAGTCCAAGATGAGGGAAATGTGTAAAACATTCAGCATTCAATGATAAATTGTTAAATAGGTGCCTTTTTGAAGGTGTGGATACTAATTATAAGCTATTCTGAAGCCTAGATAATCAAAACAGACATCTCTTTCCATCACTCCAACACTGTTGATGGTTGTACTTGTGTTCAAAATGGAACCACCTTTTACAACAACATCACAATTTACATCAAGATCTTTTAAATTTTTTACAACTGATGATTCATCAATCAATCTTGAATATGGAAGGAAGTTACTGCTTGTGAATTCCCAAACACCACCCAACATCAGCTGTGGACGATTTGATTCTGGCGTCATGGAAGTCAGAGTGGTTGAGTAAGTGTTGTGTATGTAATTATCAGATGCAAGTGCAGCACTGCTCCACATAGTCTCTGTTGGAATGATTACATTCTTATCAGTCTTGCTGCTCAACCATGTACAGAAAGCAGTAGCGGCATTGTAGCTTATGTTTGTAATAGGTGCGTAGGATGGGAATTGAGTTGAGAGGGCAATGCCTTTCAAATAATTCTGATCTACAAGATTGCTCTCAATCAAACTCTCTATATTGCTCTTGCTCCAGGTTGGATTATCCTGTACAAACAGAGAATAAAGGTACTGAGAGATAGGTACTGTTGATATGTAGAAAGCATCAGTTTGGGCAGAAATTCCTGCTTCACTTATCTTAGGATAGGAGTAGATCTGTCTATCGCCCATGACAAAACTATTGGTTGGAATCAAGATGCTATCTATTGAATTGCCATCAAAGTTCAATGTGCTTTTTGAAGTTGTGATCTTGGAAGCTGTGGATACATCTGTTGCAAATTCTCCAACATCATCCATCAGAGAGCCATCAAATAAAGTTTTTGCAGTTTTGAAATTACTTCCTTCTTCAATGCCAATTAAATCATAGGCATTTTGAATATCTTCAAGCATCTCAATGCTACTTATGAAACCACTCATTGTATCTAAGTCAACAGCAACTGTATCAGCATCCCAGCCGTAGGCTATTGCATCTTTTGCATATTGAAGTGCATATGGAATGTAATTTACAACTGATGTAAAAGTTGTAACACGACTTTGATCATAGCTCATCTGAATATCAAAAGATCTCAACTTAACAGTGTCTTCACTGCTCAAATTAAAATCATTCATCTCTATGACCTTATTGCGTCTCACAAGCCATGTGAAAAATACTGGGTGGTCTATTTCAAGAATCTGTTCAGATAGTACAATTCCACCTTTTTTGTAAGTGATTGTGTGCTCGCCACTTTCAACAAACTGCTGTCCAGGCAGTCCTGAAATATATGTATTGTCAACATAAAGTCCAACACCATCTATCTCGCTATCAAAACTTACAAATCTGCCACCATGCAAGATGCCAGGTAAAAAACCAATTAAAAATATAATAATAGCAGCAGCTAATATCAATAAAGTTAAAATATAAACTCCGGGTCTTATTCCACCAATATTTGGTAGAGATACCTTGTCCACTTCAGGTAAATCTTTTATTTCTTTCATAGATTACAAAGTACTTATCTATTATGTCCTTGTCAACTCTAAACTATTGTAGTATTATTTTTCTCATGGAAAAAATACTAACAAATATCGAAAATCATACAGTAAACTACCTCACACGTAGAAAACAGATGAAAATATATGAAGAGACACATAAAGAGAAGAGAACTGTTCTTACAGAAATAAAAGGTTGGGTAGATGCCCTAATTTTTGCAATTGTTGTCATTTTAATTATCAATCAATTTTTATTTCAACTTTATGTTATTCCCTCTCCATCAATGGAAAAAACAATGCTCGTTGGAGATCGTGTTTTTGTAAGTAAAAATATTTATGGTCTTGAACCATATCCAACAGGAACAAAACTTGGAACCAAGTACAGAAGAGTTCATAGAGACAACATCATAACTTTTTACAATCCTGAATATGTTTCAAAGGGACCTGTTTTTGATATATTGGCTCAGGTTCTATTCATGGGAACACTCTCTCTTGTTAAAATTGACAGAAATGAAGACGGAAGCATTGCTGAGAGACTTCTTGTAAAGAGAGCTGGTGCTATGAATGGCGATACTGTTAAGTTTGTTGATGGTGATGTTTATATAAGAGCTGCTGGTGAATCTGAATTTGTTGAAGAATCTGCATTCAGAGAGGCAAATGGCCTTTCAAGTGGTCCTAACAGACTTTTGAGTGAGGATTATTATGATGGACTCAATGCTTGGGCAACTCTCTATGGTTATCAATCTAAGAACGTTACATCCAATTCTGCAATACCATCTTATTTAAAAAGTGATTATCAAACACTCACAAATACAGATTATCCAAAAGATAGTTACGGTTTTCAGACAGTATCAAATGCAACTCAGCATAAGATTGATCCAACAGATTTCAATGCAAGAAACCTCAGCTCTCAATATTCCAATGGTATAACAGTACCTGAAGGTGATGTATTGCCTCTAGGTGACAACAGAGATAACAGCAATGATGGTCGTTACTTTGGTCCTGTATCACAAAAGACAGTAACAGGACAGGTTCTGTTTAGATTCTGGCCTCTCAATAGGATTGGATATCTTGGAAATAAATAATGAGCAACATTGAAAAAAACAGTTTGCTCTCATTGATTGAGAAGAACAAAACATTATCTCTTTATATACACATTCCTTTCTGCAGCACAAAATGTGATTACTGTGCATTTTATAGCGAGGAGAGATCTCATTGGGATAAAGATGGTATTGTAGATAGATATCTTGATCGTCTGAAAAAAGAACTCAGAGCTATAAAAGAGGCCTGCAAGAGCCGAGCTTTTGAATCTGTTTTCATTGGTGGAGGAAATCCAGGATCTCTTGGTGCACAGAAACTCAGAGATCTTCTCATTGAGATTGGACCATCAAAAGAGACAACATTTGAGATCAATCCAGAATCATTTATCTCTGAATTTCCACTCTACAGAAGTATTTTTGTAGATGGCCTTGCAACTCGTCTTTCCATGGGAATTCAATCAATGGATGCTCACACACTCAAAATATTGAATAGAAATGCCACAAAAATGGATAATTTCAAAGCCCTTGGGTTTGCAAGAACTCTCACTCAATTGAAGATAGATAGAGATGATAATTACTTCTTGAACAATAATTTATATAGTGAAGATGAGGTACCTCATACCAAAAAGATTGAGATATCTCTTGATTTGATGACATGTCTTCCATCTCAAACACTTGATATGGCAATATCTGATATAAATTATATAACAGCAGTTGCAGATCCAAATCACATCAGTCTGTACTGTCTGACTGTAGAAGAAGGAACTCGATTGAAAGAGAGAGTTGGAATGGGTGATGTGAAGGTCATGAATGAAGATGAGCAGATGGAGCATCTTGATGCTCTTTGGGCATATCTCAAAGAAAAAGGATATGATCATTATGAAGTATCCAATTTCTGTAAAAATAATAAAGAATGCTATCATAACAATAGATACTGGAGCTTATCGAGCTACATAGGTCTAGGAACTCATGCGGCATCAACACTTTTTGATGATAACAATCAATTGGTAAGGCTCAACAACACATCTAATTTCACTGAATATGTAAACAGTAAAGAATTCAGTGATTATGAAGAAGAGCGAATAGAAGAAAATATACAGCTAGATGAATATCTTTTGGTGGCATTGAGAACAAAAAATGGATTGGATAAAAATATTTTAAAAAATAAATATCACATATCTGATGCAAATCTTGATAAATCTCTGCTAAGTATAGGTAAGGATTGTTTTTTAGAAGATGAAAAACATGTTTTTTTAAATGAAAAAGGATTTATGCTATTAGATTCGATTGTACTTTCATTATCTATGAGTTTTGATAGATTGAGAGGCGTTTAAAAGCCAAAAGGGTTAAAAAAATAGCCTTGAAAAGATTTTCTCTATGTGTTAAATTTTATTGGCTTGTGTTGGAAACGCAAGGCATGTTAAAATGCTATTTAATTGAGTATCACTCAAAAGAAATTAATTTTAATAAAAATGTAATTTAATTTATAACAAGGATAAGAGGTATTTATGTCAGGACATAATAAATGGTCATCCATTAAGCACAAAAAGGGCATTGCAGACGCAAAGCGTGGTCAGAAATTTACAAAGTTGATTAAAGAAATCACTGTTGCAACAAAGGTTGGTGGACCAGAACCTGAGTCAAATGCTACATTACGTACTGCTATTTTAAAAGCTAAAGCAGAAAACATGCCTAAAGATAATATCGAAAGAGCTATTAAAAAAGGTGTAGGTGATGCTGATACTTCTACATATTATGAGTTAACATATGAAGGTTACGCACCTAACGGTATTGCTATTATCGTTGATACTTTAACAGATAATAAAAACAGAACAGCTGCAGATGTTAGATCTACATTGAACAAAATGGGTGGTTCTTTAGGAACAACTGGTTGTGTTTCATACATGTTCCAAACTAAGGGTGTCATTGAATATTCTGAAGAAAAGTATTCTGAAGATGAGATTTTAGAAGCAGCTTTAGAAAATGGTGCAGAAGATGTAGTTACAGAAGATGGTATCATTGAAGTAACAACAGCTCCTTCAGATTTTGCTACAGTTCTTGAAGCAATGCAGAATGCTGGTTTCGAACAGGAATCCGCTGATGTAAACAAAATCGCTGACCAGATGGTTGCTCTTGATAAAGAGAAAGCAGCTAAAGTTATGAAGATTGTTGATAGACTTGAAGAATTAGAAGACGTACAGCAGGTTTCTACTAACTTAGAACTACCTGATGATTACGACGAAGAATAAGACAATTTAATATGCGTATCCTAGGTATAGATCCTGGGTTAGCTAATACAGGCTGGGGTGTTATTGATTCTATACAACACAGATCCCGGCCTGTTTCTTTTGGTATGATTAAGACCAATAAGGAAGTTGACCAGAGTTCAAGAATATTCTCCATTGCAGAGCAAATTGCAAAAATTAGTGAGCAGTATGATATAGAGTACTGCAGTATGGAAGATATTTATTTTACAAAAAATATTTCATCAGCCATAGCAGTCGCCAAAGTTATTGGTGCGATAACTTATTCTTTAGTGAAAAGAGATATCCCTGTAACTTTGTACTCTCCATTGCAAATTAAATCTACAATCACAGGATATGGAAATGCAGATAAAAAACAAGTTCAGGAGATGATAAGACTTCAATTGGGACTTACAAAGATACCTCGACCAGATCATAGTGCTGATGCTCTAGCAGCGGCTGTATGTTTTGCGACATTCAACAACAGTTTGGAAAGGATAAAATTAAAATGATCAATGCAGTAATTGGAAATATTGTGGAGTTAAAAGATGACAGAGTGATTGTTAGATGTGGTTATGTTGAATACATTGTATTTATTTCAGCACAGACTGCAGCTCAAATAAGCAATCTACCATCAAAACATGATGTCAGAATCATAACTTACATGCAAGTGAGAGAGGACTCAATGAGTCTATATGGTTTTCTTTCTGAAAAAGAAAGAGATGTCTTTTTACAGCTGCAGACAGTATCTGGCATAGCTGCAAAGGGTGCTCTGAAGATTTTAAGTGGTATAACTCTTGCTGATTTGATCAAAAGTCTTGACGAAGGCAATGTAAAAGCATTATCAAAGATACCAGGAATTGGTTCAAAAACAGCAGGTCGATTGATTCTAGCACTTCGTGGTAAGCTTGTACTTGATGAAGAGAATGATGCAGTTATTGCTAAGGGCAGCACATTGAGTCCTTATAAAGATTTGATAAATGCATTGTTTGAGATGGGCTATGATAGAAATTCTTGTGAGAAGGCCATAAATAAGGTTGT
The DNA here is from genome assembly GCA_041595335.1 of Sphaerochaetaceae bacterium. Lineage (GTDB taxonomy): Bacteria > Spirochaetota > Spirochaetia > Sphaerochaetales > Sphaerochaetaceae > Pleomorphochaeta. Next base: position 7,547 of record JBFHKM010000080.1, on the reverse strand, counting down.
CAGTGATAATCATGATGCTTTGATCAAGATGAATGAGAAAGAAAAAGAGCAGACATTGTTTAGACTTGCAATGAGAGAATTAAACTAAAAATAAAGAGGTAAGTATGAGTTCAGATTTTGTTGAAGATGTAGAGCAAGTGGCTTCATTAAAAGCCAATTCAATTGTGTCGACTTCATTTCAAGAATCAAGTGATGACCAAGAAAATATATTCAGGCCCAAATATCTGAAAGACTTTCAAGGTCAACCTCAAATAAAAGACAATCTTTCTGTTTTCATAAAAGCAGCAAAATCTCGTGAAGATGCATTGGATCACACCTTCTTGATTGGACCTCCAGGACTTGGTAAGACAACTCTTGCATCAATCATTGCAAATGAAATGGGAGCTGAAATAAGGCTCACAAGTGCTCCAGCTTTAGAAAAACCAAAAGACCTTGCAGGTATCCTCACAAATGTCACAGAGAATTCAATTTTCTTCATCGATGAAATTCACCGTTTGAAGCCAGCGATTGAAGAGATGCTCTACATTGCAATGGAAGATTTTGAAATAGACTGGGTAATTGGACAGGGACCAGCTGCAAGAACAATGCGTATTCCTCTTCCTCATTTTACCTTGGTTGGAGCAACCACAAAAGCTGGACAAGTTTCATCTCCACTTCATTCAAGATTTGGTATCACTTGCCATCTAGAATTCTACAGTGTTGAAGAGCTTTCCAATATCATCAGAAGATCTGCAAAACTTATAGACTGTGAGATAACTGAAGATGCAATCAACATGCTTGCCAAGTGCTCTCGTGGTACTCCAAGAATCGCAAATAGATTGCTGAGAAGACTCAGAGACTTTGCAACTGTACTTGGAGATGGAACCATCGACCAAAGTATTGTAAGAGAGGGCCTGAAGCGTCTTTCAATAGATCCAAATGGTCTTGAAAAACAAGATAGAAATATTTTATCAACAATCATAAACTTTTATGGTGGAGGTCCTGTTGGAGCTTCTACTTTATCAATTTCTGTTGGTGAAGCAATTGAGTCCCTGGAGGATTTCTATGAGCCTTACTTGATACAACAAGGATATCTCATAAGAACACCTAGAGGACGCTGTGTAACTCGCAAGGCTTATGAATTGCTTGGATTGTCAATTCCTGAAAATATCAATGAATATTTCACAACAATTAATTAAAAAATAATTTACATAAACTTAGAGGGTTATATGAATAATAGTAAGACAATAATGTCTGGTCTGAGGACCAAAGATTTTGATTTTGAGCTACCCGCAGAATTGATAGCTCAAACCCCAGCTGATAAAAGGGGTGAAGATAGACTCCTTGTGATGGACAGAAAAACAGGAAAATATGAAGATACTTTAATTTCAAATTTTGTTGATTTAATAGATAGCGATAGTATTTTGGTTGTCAACAACTCCAGAGTTAGAAAAGCTCGTGTGTATGCTACAAGTGAGACTGGTGGTAAGGTTGAATTTCTATTTTTAGAAGAGATGCAAGATCACAGCTGGAACTGCATGGTGACAAAAGCCAAAAGACAGAGAATAGGTAAGACCTATACTTTTGATGATGATCTTCATGGTGAGATAATTGGAAATAAAGAAGATGGCACCAAATATGTAAAATTTGATAAAGAGATCAGTGAAGATTGGTTCTTGAAAAATGGTCACGTTCCACTTCCTCCATATATCAAAAGAGAGGATTGCTTCAGTGATGAGAACAGATACCAGACAGTTTATGCAAAAAACGAGGGCTCTGTTGCAGCTCCAACTGCAGGACTTCATTTCACCAAAGAAATTCTTGAGCAGATCAAAGCAAAGGGTGTTCAGATTGTTGAGGTAACTCTTCATGTAGGAATGGGTACATTCATGCCAGTTAGATCAGAATCTCTTGATGATCATGACATGCATTGGGAAAGATACAGCATCTCAGAAGAAGTTGCAAAGACAATAAACGATGCCAAAAAACAAGGTAGAAAGATTGTTGCAACAGGAACAACAAGTGTTAGAACACTTGAAAGTGCATCTGTTGATGGTGTTTTACAGGCTGGACTTGGTAGAACAAATCTTTTCATCAAACCAGGCTATAAATATGAAATTGTTGATCAACTTCTCACCAATTTCCACACACCTGAATCAACACTTTTGGTTCTTGTATCAGCATTCTCAACAAAACAGTTCATAATGGATGCTTACAAACATGCTGTTGAGGAGAAATATCGTTTCTTCAGTTATGGCGATGCAATGTTCTTGAAATAATAATTCTTATTTAGAAATTGAAGAAGAGTTTGATTGATTTCAGACTCTTCTTTTTAGTTTCAAGACACCACATTGGTGGAGTATTGATGTTTCTCAATTTTTAGCTTCAGTAATTTTTCTTTTATTTTTACGGTTAATGGATCAGAACTCACTGATTGAACTTCTTTTTGTGAATATTTGAATTCATATTCACATATTCTTATTACAAGATATTATGGATTGTATTCTTGATGTCTCTATTATCTAAACTTTATTGAATTTTTTTTGAGTTAAATTTCACATATAGAAAAACAACTGAACCTTCCTTGACATGTATTATTAAAATGTTAATGTAAGAATGTAATAAAACTGTAAGCCTTGATGGTTGGGTGAGCAAGTCTTATATATAGGCTTTATTGTTTTTGTACGATAGGAGTCTTATATGTGGAAAAAACTATCTTATGCCTTTTCAATCCTTTTAATTGTATTGTTGGTCTCAAGTTGTCCATCTCCTGGACCTGAAGAAATTGATTCTTCAAACTTAAATAATTCTAACAGCTCAAATCCTCCAGATAACAACAACAATGAAGAAGAATCACTGTCAGAGAGCAGACCTTCTTCAATTGTCATTGAATCAACTGACCGAGATGTGAGTATAAGCTGGAGCTGTGATATCAATAGACATTATATTTATTACAATAAAACAGGAATTTTTCCTGACGATTTGTATAGCTCATCAAACCTGTACTTATGTGAAAATAATTTTATAGCACTTGAAACATATGAGGATGGAGACTTCTATTTTTGGATAATACCTATTGATGATGAGTATGATGTGTTGCTTGAACAAAAATCAGATGTTATCTCATGTTCAGTTGAAGGTCCTCTTTCTCAATTCGATTTCTCAAATATAAATTACAGCATAATCAATCCAACAAATACCAACACCGGCAATGGCTCGATAACTATATATAATTTCGATACAGATGAAAATATGAGTATGTATTCATATTTATTTAGCATAAAAAATGAGACGAAGAGTATAGAATATTCAATATCCATTATGCCTGGAGATGGACCTGTAACAGTCAATCAACTATCAGTTGGAGATTATAAATTCCAGATTAAAAAAGGTATAGCAGATAACTATTATTCTTTTTCAGATGAAGGAGTATTCAAACAACTCCCATTTGATACAGTGCAAATAGATGCTATGCTGAGAGCACCAGATATATCCAACATAACAACATCAATTTCAAACAGATCTTCTTTAAGTAGTGTTGATGGGACAATCATTATTGATAATGTTAAATCTAGTTATGAAGATTTACATATGTATGATCCTGTAATAACAGAAATATTACTGTTGAGTGAAGATATAGAGCCAGATGAAAGTTTAATTTCACAAGACATCCAGCAGATGTCAATCGGTGACTCATTATATTTTACATTCAATGACCTTGATATTGGAAGTTACAGAGTTTGGTTAAGAAATAAAAACTCAGAAGTTGCTAGTGCTTGGATTGAAATCGATTCAGAAAATTTTGACATTTTAGTTGAGGGATATGAAGGAAGAGGTATTGAATTGGATCCATTCATAGCAGATGATATAGATCAACTTAAAGATTTATGTGAATACTCCACATCTGATACTTGGATCAGACTGACTTGTGATATTGATGGTTCAAATTATAATTATCCATTTTTTCCTATGGGCCACTGGAATGATTTATCTACTGCAGGAGCATATAGAACTTTCTCAGGTCATTTAGATGGTGGATTCAATACAATAGAAAACGTATATCTGAATGTACCTAACGGTAATTCTTACAATTATTATAATGGAATTTTTGGATATCTGTTGGATGCTGAAATTTCCAATCTTGGTTTTGAAAATGTTGTAATCACATCAGAGAATGATAAAATGTTTATAAGTGGTGGTATAATAGCTGGAACTATGTCAAATAGTTCAATTGAAAATTGCTATGTATCTGAAAGCAAAGTTTTGCTTGCCTGTATTGATGCAGGTGCACTGGTTGGAACTGTAGAAGATAATTCTCTTATAAAAAATTGTTACGCTTATAATAATCACATAAAAGCGGGATTTGTTGGAGATTCTTCTGTTTCTGTTCATGCTGGTGGTTTGATAGGAAAGATATCTGGTGGTAACAGCATACAGACAATTGAAAATTGCTATGCTGCTGCTATTTCATCCTCTGATTTAAGTTGGAATGCCAAAATTGATACTTTGAAATTTTACTACTATTCTTCCAACGGTAATGAATCAGAATATCTAGGTGGTTTTATGGGATTATGTGGAAAAGAAGAATCTTTAGGTTCAATCACCATCAAAAACAATCTTTTTATCTCCTCAGGACTTGGAAATGATCTTTTCAGATCAGATAGGGGTTACATATTTAGATTTGGATATTCAAGCAATGAGCTCGATAAATCCAATTATGCTTACTTAGATAATTACAGTGGCTCAATGAATTATAATGGAAGTGATCTACCTGATGGATCTTTTGATGTAAGCATTGAACCATTAGCTAATTGGGATTTCAACAATATATGGACATTTGATGAACTCTTGAATAGGCCAGTTCTGTCTAATTTTTAAACTGATTTTGAAATAGATGTGACATCATATCTGCCGCTGCAGTATTTATATTTTTCTAGTTTACAGAATATACATTATTTACATATGAATTATATATTTTTTATATATTAGTTTTTTATCAATTTTATGAGCTATCTTGCCATCAAAACAAGTATTTGTTAACTTATTAATACTAAAATGAATAAAACTTCAAATATTTCATTTATCTTACAGTTTTACTGAGTTGAATGTTATCTATATAATTGCTAGACTCCACATAATTTTAAAAAATTTCAGGAGTTCGCATGTCGAAAAAAAATATCAAGAATGCTGAGAAACATTCTTCGTTAAGAATAAAAAATTTCCCATTTTATTATGGTTGGATAATATTATTAGTTGGTTCACTTGGAGTTCTTGCCAGCATACCAGGACAGACAATGGGAGTTTCTGTATTCACTGATTATTACATAAGCAATCTGGATATAACAAGAGTTCAAATTTCAACTGCATACATGATAGGAACTCTGGCAAGCAGTCTTTTGATTCCATACGCTGGTATCTATTTTGATAAATTAGGTGCTCGTACTGTTGCAGCTATTGCAGCAGCTTTTCTTGGTGTTTTTCTTCTGATTCTTGGATTCTCTCCAAGTATCATCGCAGCAATACTGAAAGTTGCAAACTTACCACATCTTCTTGTTGTGTTTGTTGTTATAACATTTGGTTTCTTTGGTATAAGATTTTTTGGCCAAGGAGTGCTCACTCTTGTAAGTAAAGGAATGGTTGCCAAATGGTTTGGCTCACGAAGAGGATTTGCTGTAGGAATCATGGGCTTGATAACAGCTTTTGGTTTTTCATTTGCACCTCAGCCACTTCATACAATGATCAAGAGATTTGAATGGGACAACGCTCTTAAAATTATTGCATTCTTCCTTTTCTTTGTTTTCTTACCAATTGTTCTTGTGTTCTTCAGAGCAGAACCATCAAAATATGGTGTTGAGCTTGAGCAAGGAATGAAAGAAAAAGTTGCCAAAAATAAAAAAATGGCTATGGATGCACAGGATGAAAAAACTGTAGCTCAAGCAAAAAGACAGCCTGTATATTGGGTTGTTATGTTGAGCCTTGGATTCTGGAGTCTTTTCAATACTGCATTCACCTTCAATGTAATTTCGATCTTTGATGAAATTGGCATGGATGCAACACAGGCCGTCAAGATCTTCTTCCCAATGTCTGTTGTATCTGTAGTGGCACGTTTTATAGGAAGCTATCTGAGTGATAGAATCTCCATAAAATATATCTACATCTGCTATGTGCTCTCACTTCTTCTTGCATCTCTATCATTGATGCTGCTTGGACCATCAAGCTCAACCATCTTGATGGTTGTAGCTTTTGGTATTGGTGGCGGACTGTTTGGAATGCTCAACATTGTTACATGGCCAAAGCTATATGGAAGAAAGCACTTTGGAGCAATCAGTGGTTTTGCAATGGCAATTGTAGTTGCAGCAAGTGCAATCGGTCCTTGGACATTCAGTTTGATTAAAAAATATACTGGAACATACAATCTAGCCGGTCTGTTTGGAATCGTAGTGACATCCATCTTCTTGATTCTTGTATTTAGAGTTGACTGGAATACAGAGACCAAATAATCGTTGATATAACATAGCAATTCATTTGAATTTGAGGGCTGCTGAATCTAATTTATGATTCAGCAGCCCTTTTCAATTCATTCATAACTCTAAATTTTCTTTTGGGCGATCACCAAAGAAACCAGATAAACAAAGACGATAGCAACACTGGATAGACCAAGTGATAATGCAACAGTTTGATCGAAGAAGCTGAATATAAAACTCACAAATGCCATTCCAATCACTGATACAAAAAATGTAAATTGAGATGCCACTCTTTCAATATATATATTTCGCTCATCATTTTCCTGTATATACTTTTTATCGAGCTTCTTATTGTTCTTGATCACCATCAAAGTTTTAACAATTAAAAATACCATACATATAAGAAGTCCACGTAGAAACCCCATCTGATATGAACTGTAATCCACAACAAAGCTAGATAGCAGTGCTGCTGCTGCCACTGAAGCAATTATTATGCAAAGTTGCAGTCGTTTGATCTCAATTCTCTTTGATTTGTTGGTTTGATCATTCTCTTTCATCATTATTCTTCCTCCATATGAAATATTTCTTCAATTGGCCTGTTGAATAGTTTTGAAATCTTATAAGCCAATTGCAATGATGCAACATAACGTTCTTTTTCTAAAGAGACAATTGTCTGTCGTGAAACTCCCAGTTTCTCTGCGAGCTGCTGCTGAGATAATCCATTCTCTTTTCTCAATCTGTTTATTTCTGTTCTCATGATTTAAATGTAAAGCGAACTTTACATTTTGTCAACTGTTTTATATGAAAAAGATAAAAGTTCAATTACTTAAACCTAATTTTTTTGTGTATATTGTAACTTTTAATCTATTTTTTGGGTAAAAACTCAAGTATTTGAGTAAAAATTGTGCTTTTTATTGACATTACATTTCTGTAGTTCTAGACTTGGCAAGTTATTGTCTGATGGCCAAAGTACGCAATTCTGATGACAGTGACCAGAGTACTTTCACAGTATAAGTTTAAATCATATATCTCATAATCGTGAATCTAGATCTATTTTGATGATATGTGCACATTTCTTTAAATCATACTTGAACTCTGAATTTT